>DATCYX010000117.1:0-2063 GCA_036526235.1 Anaerolineales bacterium
GTAGGCGCATGAACAAGCTGCAAGCCTCAATCTATCCCTTGCATTACGCCTGGATCATCGTGGCGATCAGCACCCTGGTGGTCTTCGCCGCCCTTGGACTGGCGCGCTTTGGCTATTCCTCCTTATTGCCGCCCATGCAAGTCTCCCTGGGAATGAACAACACCCAGGCTGGCATCATGGCGACCTTTAACCTCATTGGATACCTGACGCTATCTGTGATCGGCGGTGCGCTGGCCGCGCGCTACGGTCCGAGGGTGGTTATCACTGTAGGGCTTGCCCTGGTAGGCGTGGCAATGCTCTTCACTGGGATGGCTAACACATTTCTCTCGGCTGTGCTGTGGAGGACAGTCACGGGGGTGGGCAGCGGGGCAAGCAACGTGCCGGTCATGGCGCTGGTCGCGGCCTGGTTTGCCGCCCGGCGCAGGGGTCTAGGTTCCGGCATCGCAGTCTCCGGTTCGTCCATCGGCCTGATCATGATTGGCTCGCTTGTCCCACAGGTTCTCTCAGCATACGGAGAGGATGGCTGGCGAATAAGCTGGTTCATCTTTGGTATCACCACGCTGATCCTGGCTCTTGTGGGGTGGCTAATCCTGCGAAATGACCCGAAGGAGGTTGACCAGTCCCCTTATGGGCTTGAAGATCCGCAACCAGGTCCAAAAGCATCAGGCACTGGGCTGCAATGGGGGCGCGTTTACCGAGCTCCAGCGGTCTGGCATTTAGGCCTGGTTTACATCGCATTCGGCTTTTCCTACATTATCTATTTGACCTTTTTTATCAAGCGCCTGATCGCCGAGGTCGGCTATACCCAGGAGGCCGCCGGAGGCCTGTTCATGACCATGGGCTGGTTCAGCATGCTGTGTGGCCTCATCTGGGGAACCATCTCGGACAAGATCGGGCGTAAAAATGCATTGATCTTGGTTTACCTGATCCATGCGACTTCGTTCGCGTTATTTGCCTGGAATGGCTCTATCAACCTCACACTTTCAGCGATCCTGTTTGGCCTGACCGCCTGGAGCATTCCCGCAATTATGGCAGCCACTTGCGGTGATGTCCTGGGACCGCGGTTGGCCCCGGCAGCCCTGGGTTTCATCACCCTGTTTTTCGGTATCGGTCAGGCGCTGGGACCCAGTGTAGCCGGCGCGATGGCCGATTCCGCGTCCTCGCTCATCCCAGCCTATCTCTTGGCAAGCGGAGTGGCGCTGCTGGGTGCCTTTGGCACACTCTTTCTGCGCCCGCCTTCGACCGCGAGGAATAATTGAAGGCACAGCATGAATGATATTCAGGCATCCCTGCGAGGCTCGATTGTCCCCCTGGTGACCCCCTTCAAGAATGGGGAGCTGGATGAAGCTGCCTTATCCGGATTGATCGAATGGCAGATCGCCAGCGGCAGCCACGGTCTCTCGGTGACAGGCACGACTGGCGAACCCAGCGCCTTGAGCACCACGGAACGCGAGCGTGTGATCCAGGTAGCGGTCGAAGCAATATCTGGGCGCTTGCCCCTCCTGGCAGGCACCGGCTCAAACAACTTGGAAGAGACCCTGCGTCTCTCACGTTTTGCCCAAAAAGCGGGGGCAGATGCCATCCTAGTGGTTGTGCCCTACTACATCCGCCCCAGCCAGGAAGGGCTGTTTGGCTACTTCAAGACGGTCGCCGATTCTGTGGAACTGCCGGTTATTCTGTACAATATCCCAGGCAGGTCAGCGATTAACTTGGAGATCGACACTGTCAGCCGGCTGCGAGAAACCTGCCCCAACATCATCGGGATCAAGGAAGCCAACCACGACTTCGCGCATATCACTCGCCTGCTCGGTCGCCTGGGACGGGATTTCCTGGTGTACTCCGGCATCGAATTGCTGTGTTTTCCTATACTGGCAATTGGCGGTGCAGGCTATGTGAGCGCCACCGGCAACGTATTGCCTCGCCAGGTAGCCCAGCTATACGACTTGTTTGCCGCCGGCAAATGGCGTCAAGCCCAAGATATGCACTATTATTTGATGCCGCTAAACGATGCGATGTTCATCGAGATCAACCCGGTTCCCGCCAAAACTACCCTGGGCATGATG
>DATCYX010000118.1:0-14139 GCA_036526235.1 Anaerolineales bacterium
CATGGCATTGGGTGAAATGTGGCTGAAGGTACCCGAAAGCATAAAACTGGTATATCACGGAAAGCCCCCTAAGTGGGTAGGCGGGAAAGATTTGATCCTCTATACCATCAAGCAAATCGGCGTGGATGGGGCGCGCTATCAGGCTATGGAGTTCACTGGCGAGGCGCTAGATTACCTGGACATGGCTGATCGCTTTTCCATAGCGAACATGGCTATCGAAGCTGGCGCCAAGACCGGCTTGATCGCCGCGGATGAGAAAACCCGCCAGTATGTCAGCCAGCGCAGCAATCGCCCGGGTGAATACTGGCAAAGCGATCCTGATGCTGAATATGAGGCAGTATATGAGTTCGATGTATCGGAATTCGAGCCCTTTGTAGCTGTCCCCTTCCTGCCCGAAAATGTGAAGCCCGTCTCGGAGCTCTCCGAGATCAAAATCGACCAGGTTGCCATCGGTATGTGCACCAATGGGAACCTGGAAGATCTACGCGCTGCCGCTGAGGTGCTGCGCGGCCGGCAGATCCACCCAAATGTGCGCGCCGTAATTATTCCCGGGAGTCAAAAAGTGTACCTGGATGCGCTCAAAGAGGGGCTGATTGAGATTTTCCTGGAAGCCAACTGTTCCGTCAGCACCCCAACCTGCGGGCCGTGTCTGGGCGGGCACATGGGCGTGCTGGCAGCCGGCGAGCGCTGCGTCTCGACAAGCAACCGCAACTTCCGCGGGAGAATGGGACACCCGGAATCTGAGGTTTACCTGGCGAATCCCTACGTCGCCGCGGCATCTGCCATTACTGGTCATATTACCTCACCATCGGCTCTGTAAACACGGAGAAGCATGAGCTCAAAAACTCAAGGCGCCGAGATAGATAGGACAGCGGCTGTGGCGAAGTTCATGGAAGAGCGTGATCTCTTCGCCCGCCACTTGGGCATCCAGCTACTGGATTTGAAGCCTGGATATAGCCGCGTGAGCATGGATTTACAACCTCACATGCTCAATGGATTGGGCATGCCCCACGGTGCTGTGATTTTTGCCCTGGCCGATTTCGCCTTTGCCACCGCATGTAATTCGTATGGACAGGCTGCAGTAGCGCTAAGTATGGACATTCACTTCATCTCCTCTCCCCATCCTGAATCCAGCCTGGTGGGTGAGGCGGTTGAAGTGCAGCGCAGCAAGCGAACAGGTCTCTACCGGTTAACGGTTTGCGATCAGGAGGGCAAACTGGTCGCAGAATTACACGGCATGGCATATCGCAAAGATATTGACTTTCTGGAGGGAAAAGGATGAATTTCGAGACTCTTCACCAAGCGACTCTGGGGGAACTTCTGAGTATGCAGTCTATTCGCTACTCGAACCAGCCCTTTTTGTTGATGGACGATCAACAGTTGACTTACGCCGAGGTTGAACTACAGGCTTCAGCCCTTTCTGCTGGGCTGAGAGAATTGGGCTTGCAGCCTGGCGAACGGCTGGCAGTGATCCTGCCAAACATACCGGCTTACGTGATCACTTTCTTCGCAGCTGCCAAAGCTGGTCTGATTGTGATCCCTATCAATGTGCGCCGCCATGAGACGGAGCTGCTAGAGCGGCTTACCAGTACCAAACCTGCAGCTCTGGTCACTTCCTCCGATACGGGACAGCACTCAGACATCGATCATCTGGCTGTGGCACTTGACATCCGCCACCAACTTCCCAGCCTCAAGCATGTGATCGCCTATGGGGGTGGGGAAGGCGATGTCATCGCCTGGGAGAGCCTGCTGGCGTACACCGCTCCTCTCCCTGCGCCCACCATCGGTCTCAATTCGCCTGCGGCTATTATGTACACCCTGGGAAGTTCAGGCAAACCACACGGTGCAATCCTCACTCACGGTGGGCTGGTGCGCAACGCGGCTAGTATCGCTCAAACCATGGAGTGTACCCCGGAAGACATCTTCCTTGGGGCATTGCCATTTTCAAACACTTTTGGTCTGACCGCCACCATCCTGGCTTGCGCCACTGTCAATGCTCAGCTGGTATGCCTGCCACGCTATACTCCAGAGTCTGCCCTGCGCTTGATCGATCAAAAGAAGATCACGGTCCACAGCGGTGTGCCCACCATGTTTGCCCTAGAGCTGAACCACCCCAGCTTTAAGCCCAGCATGTGTGCAAGCCTGCGTACGGGCATCATGTCTGGTGCAGCATGCCCACCGGACTTGGTCAAGCGGGTGCGCGCCGAGATGGGTTTGAATTTGATCCTGGCGTATGGGTTAACCGAGGCTTCTCCATCAGTTGCCATGACACGCCTTGATGATGGCCCGGTGACCACCACCGAGACTGTGGGTCGCCCTATGGAAGGCGTGGAGATCAAAGTGATCGATCCGGATGGCAACACGCTGCCTCCAGGCGAGACAGGCGAGCTGTGCGTGCGCGGCTACAATATTATGCTGGGATATTGGGACGAACCAGAAGAAACTTCCCGCGTGCTCGATAAAGATGGCTGGTTGCACACCGGTGACCAGGCAACCATCGATCCAAACGGCCCGGTTCGCATCTTGGGACGCATGGATGAAGTAATCAATCGAGGCGGGTTCAAAATCTATCCTGGGTCGGTCGAGATGGTGCTGCGCGCCTATCCTGGGGTCAAGGAAGCCACCGTCATCGGGGTGCCAGATTTAATCTTTGGTGAATTAACGGTGGCTTGTGTTGTAGCCCAACCCGGACTTGAGATCAGTAGCGATGAGTTATTAGCCTTTTTAGCCGACCATCTGGCAGATTATGCCTTGCCCGACCGGATCATCTTCTTCGATGCGCTCCCCCGCCGGGGGAGTGGATTGGTGAGAAGAAATTATCTGCGAGAAAGGGTGCGCATACGTGGGCGGGTCTGGAAATTTGGAAAAAATATTGATACTGATGCGATTATCCCTGCCCGGCGCTGCAACACAGCCATCCCCAGCGAGCTGGCCTTGTACTGCATGGAAGACGCTGATCCCCACTTCGTGCAGAAGATGAAACGCGGTGATCTGATCGTCGCTGACACGAATTTTGGGTGCGGATCTTCGCGCGAGGTGGCGCCTCTGACCATCAAAGCCGCGGGGATCTCGGCAGTGATCGCGAAATCTTTCGCCCGCATTTTCTTCCGCAACGCCATCAACATCGGCCTGCCGATCCTGGAATGCCCTAAGGCGGTCGACAGCATCCGAGAAGGCGACGAGGTGGAAGTTGAGCCCACGGCAGGCTTGATCAAGAACCTGACCCGCAACGAGGTCTATCAAGCGGAGCCCTTCCCTGATTTTCTAAAAAGCATCATTGACAAAGGCGGTCTGCTCGCTTATGTGGAGGAGCAGTTGACTCTGAGCAAAACGGGAGAAAATCAATGATCGATTTTGAGCTGACCGACGAACAACGCGAAATGCGCGAGATGGCGCACAAATTTGCGGAAAAGGAGATTCGCCCCATCGCCGCAGAATATGACGAGCGAGAAGAAGTGCCTTGGGAGGTTATTCAGAAAGCGACCAAGGCCGGCTTCATGTCCTACTTTATCCCAGAGCGTTATGGCGGAGGGGGGATTACGGATTTGTTCACCCACTGTCTGGTGGATGAGGAGATCTTTTGGGGCTGCGCGGGGATTGCCACTATCCTGGGAGGCACCAGTCTGTGTGCCACACCCATTCTCCTCGCTGGCACTGAAGAGCAAAAGGAAAAGTATCTATCTCGTTTTTGCGATCTTGACCAGCCAAAACTTGGAGCATTTGCCCTGACCGAGCCATCCGCAGGCTCTGATCCAGCCAGCATGATCACGCAAGCTCACCGGGACGGCAAATATTACGTCCTGAACGGCTATAAAACCTTCATCACCAATGCTGGGATCGCTGATGTCTATGTCATTTTCGCCACCGTAGATGTCAGCCGTGGCGTGCGAGGTGTAACCGCCTTCATCGTTGACAAAGACTGGGAAGGGGTAGTGCCAGGGAAAAAAGAGAAGAAGATGGGCATCCGCGCTTCCCACACAGCCACCCTGGCGTTGGAAGGTGTGCGCGTGCCGGTCGAAAACCGTCTGGGAGAGGAGGGTGAGGGGTTTGCTATTGCTATGCGGACCTTCGAACATACCCGCACCCACATCGCAATCGGGGCAGTGGGGCTTGCACGAGCCGCTTTTGAATATGCCCTGCAGTATGCTCAGGAAAGGGTGCAGTTCGGCAAACCGATCAGCCACCATCAAGCGGTGTCATTCATGCTAGCCGAAATGGCAACCCAAATCGACGCCGCCCGGCTGCTCGCCTGGCGGGCAGCCTATCTGGCAGATCAGGGCGTGCCGTGCACCAAGGAAGCCAGCATGGCGAAGGCCTTCGCCGCAGATATGGCAATGCAGGCAACCACCGATGCAGTCCAAATCCTGGGTGGGTACGGGTACATGCGCGAGTATCCGGTCGAGAAATGGATGCGTGATGCCAAGATCATGCAAATCTATGAGGGCACAGCGCAGATTCAACGCATGATCATCGCTCGTTTTATAACCAACTAAATGAATAATGGAGAGGACATGAAAACATACAACATAGGCGTAATAGCAGGTGATGGCATCGGCCCGGAAGTGGCGGCAGAAGGACTCAAAGTACTCCGCACGGTTAGCGCCCAAGAGGGCTTTGAGTGCAATTTGGTGGATTATCCATATTCGGGTACTTATTACCTGAAGACGAAGGAGTTAGTCCCTGAGCGCGTCATCGACGAGTGGCGGACACTCGATGCGGTCTATCTGGGTGCCATTGGGCACCCGGATGTGGAGCCCGGCCTGGTAGAACGCTCGGTAATCTTAGGCCTGCGCTTTGGCCTGGACCTCTACATTAACCTGCGCCCCATCAAGCTCTACGCCGATCATTTGTGCCCCTTGAAGGATAAAGGACCCAAAGATATCGACTTTGTGGTCGTGCGAGAGAATACCGAAGGCTTGTACTCCCAAATCGGCGGATTCTTGAAAAAAGGCACCCCTGACGAGGTGGCGACGGTCACGGGAGTGTACACTCGCAAGGGCGTTGAACGGGCGATACGTTATGCCTTCGAGCTCGCCCGGCAACAGGGGAAGGCACGCGCAGATCAGAGGCAGCCGCGCCTGACCTTGGTGGATAAATCTAACGCCATCCGGCCGCAGGATTTATGGGTGCGTACGTTCGAAGAAGTCGGGCAGGAATATCCGGATGTGGAACAGGATCATGCCTACGTGGACGCCTGCACCATGTGGATGGTGAAAAACCCCGAGTGGTTTGACGTCATCGTAACTACCAACCTGTTTGGAGACATCATCACGGACCTGGGCGCAATGCTGCAGGGCGGCATGGGTATCGCCGCTTCAGGTAATATCCATCCCGGCAAAACTTCCATGTTCGAGCCGATCCACGGCTCTGCCCCCAAGTACACTGGCAAGAACATCGCTTGCCCTTTAGGTGCTATTATGGCAGTGAGCATGATGTTGGATTTCCTCGGGGAAAAGAAGGCTGCGCTAAGCGTGGAGTCGGCTGTGGCCCATCTCCTTGCCAGCGGAGCTATTCCTTCGGCCGATGCACGCAGCGGATTGAGCACAACCCAGATTGGCGATATGGTGGTCGAAACGCTGCAGAAAGCCTAACCAGGGAAAGTGTCGGCCTATACCAGGCTTGTTGAAAACCCGATCTGATGGTAGGATAACTACCTGGTTTGACATCCAGCTCATTATCCCTAGACCAACAAAAGCCATGAAGAACCATGTTCAATAAAGTCCTCATCGCGAACCGGGGCGAAATTGCTGTACGCATCATCCGCGCTTGCCGGGAGCTAGGTATGCGAACAGTGGCAGTGTATTCCGAGGCGGATCGCCAGGGGCTACATGTGCGCTATGCCGACGAGGCATATCTACTGGGACCGGCCCCCTCGCGCGAGTCTTATCTTCGCAGCGATAAGATCATTGAGATTGCGCGCAAATGCGGCGCAAAAGCAATCCACCCCGGGTATGGCTTTTTAGCCGAGCGAGCCGACTTTGCCCAAGACTGCCTTGACGTCGGGTTGGCATTCATCGGCCCGAAGCCTTCATCTATCGCTGCCATGGGCGATAAAGCCGTGGCACGTGCTACCGTGGCAAAGGCTGGCGTGGCTGTTGTACCAGGCACCGAAGGCGAAGGCGCGTTGGGCGATGAGGAGCTGCTGTCTGTGGCTCCAGAAATCGGTTTCCCCTTGCTAATCAAAGCCACGGCGGGCGGTGGCGGCAAAGGCATGCGCGTGGTGCATCATCTAGAGGAAATGCACTCACTATTGCACTCCGCACGGCGGGAGGCAGAGGCCAGCTTTGGGGATGGCAATGTTTACTTGGAAAAGCTGGTTGAAGGAGCGCGACACATCGAATTTCAGATCCTGGCGGATACCCACGGCAATGTGATTCACCTGGGAGAACGCGAGTGTTCCCTGCAGCGCCGCCACCAGAAACTATTGGAGGAATCGCCCTCCCCCTTCATCAGTGATGATGACGAGATGCGCCAGCGCATGGGCAATGTGGCGGTGCGCGCTGCGCAGGCAGTAGGCTATGTCAACGCCGGAACCATCGAATTCCTGGTAGATAAGGATAAAAATTTTTACTTCCTGGAGATGAACACCCGCCTGCAAGTGGAGCATCCGGTCACTGAAATGGTCACTGGTGTGGACATTGTCAAGGAACAAATCCGCATCGCTCGCGGGCGGCAAATGCGCTATTCCCAGGAGAATATCAATCTCAACGGTTGGGCTATCGAGTGTCGCATCAATGCCGAGGATGCATATAATAACTTCCTGCCATCCACCGGTCAGATTTCTCACAGCCTGCTGCCCACCGGGCCGGGTGTGCGCGTGGATACCGGGGTCTATCCCGGATTTGAAATATCACCCTATTATGACTCGCTGATCTCAAAATTGATTGTATGGGGAGAAACGCGCGCCGAGGCGATATTACGCATGCGCCGTGCCCTGGAAGAGTACAAGATCGTCGGCGTGCGCACCAATATTCCCTTCCACCAAAATCTAATGGATTCGCATCGCTTCATGGGCGGGCAATTCGACACGCGTTTTGTTGAAGAGCGCTTTTCTATGGAAGCAGCCGAGGAGGGCAAATCCCCTCGCCCGGAGATCGCTGCCATCATCGCCACTCTGGTAGCCCACGAGCAAACCCAACGCGCCGCCCACATTATCCAGCGCAATGAGCGGGATACCAGCAACTGGAAATGGATCAGCCGCTGGGAACGTATGCAGAGATGAGTCAGGTGTGAGGAGTATGGGGTATTTATGAAATACGTGACCACGATCGGGGAACGCGAGTACATCATCGAAATCGTCGACGAGCGCCATATCATCCTGGATGGAACCCCCTTCGAGGTGGACTTCGATTCAGTCAGCGGGCAACCGGTTTATTCCCTGCTGCTGGATGGACAATCGTATGAGTCCTTCGTCTACTCCAGTGAAGATGGCTGGGAAGTATTGCTGCATGGCACGCTTTACCCAGCTTCTGTGGAAGATGAACGTGAGAAGCGCTTGCGCGCCGCCGCAGGAGGCAACATCGCCGAGGCCGGAGAATTCTACTTGCGGGCACCTATGCCAGGCTTGGTGATCTCCATATTGGTCGATGAGGGTCAGAGCGTGGAAAAGGGTGACGTGCTGGTCATTCTAGAATCGATGAAGATGCAGAACGAACTCAAGTCCCCCCGCCCAGGCACGATTGCGCGCATGCGCGTAAAAGCGGGAGATAGTGTGGAACAAAAGCAGACCCTGTTGAGCGTCGTCTGAAAACCAGAAACGAAATGTAACTCACCCCAACCCCTTTTGGGCAGAACCCTGCGTTGCCTGGAAGTCGGGGCAAAACTTTCCCGCAGTCTCGGGAAGGATGCAAACCAAACGGCGGGGATGACGGGCAGGGACCAAAGATGAAAAACCAGGAATTGGAAGTAAAGTTCTATGTCGCCGATCTATTGGAGATCGAGGCGCGCTTGCGCGCCTTAAGTGCGCACCTCGAGCAATCGCGCGTGCACGAGGTCAATTTGCGATTCGATACACCCGATGGCGATCTGGGGCGCGGGTACCGCGTGCTGCGCTTGAGGCAGGATGATGCCGCCAGGCTGACCTATAAAGGTCCCAGCCAGTACCAGGAGGGTGTGCGCGCCCGCCAGGAGATCGAGTTCACCGTCAGCGACTTCGAGGCTGCACGCGCCTTCCTGGAGGCGCTGGGTTATGTTGTGTCCATGATGTACGAGAAGTACCGCACCACATACGAACTGGACGGTGTGCATATCACCCTGGATGAGATGCCCTACGGCGATTTCATCGAGATCGAGGGACCAGATCCAAAAAGTATACGAAGCATCCAAGACCGCCTCGAGCTAGATTGGGAGAAGCGCGTCCCTGAGAGCTACACGGCGCTCTTTGAGCAACTGCGCCTCGCCCTGAGACTGCCCTTCAAAGACCTGAGCTTCGCCAACTTCGACGGACTTGATATCTCAATGAGTGTTATCAGAATACAACCTGCAGACCTGAACGAACAAAGATAAGCACGTAGACCCATACAACACAACTCAGGATATATTTCATGGCCAAAGATTTCAGCTTCAATGTCACTCCCCCAAACAAGTTACAGCGAGCCGAATACGCCTGCGATGACGATTGGATCCGCAACTTCTTCCTGCAAGCGGAAGTTGGGCACGTCGCCACAAGCTGGGATGAGCAGCCCTTTATCACGCCTATCCTATTCTGGTATGATCCGCAACACCACGAGATCTACTTCCATACCAACATCACCGGGCGACTGCGCGCCAACATTGAGCACCAGGATAAAGTTTGCATTGAAGCCAGCCGCATAGGCCGTGCGCTGCCCGCCAACACGGCACTGGAATTTGCCTTGCAGTACGAGAGTGCGGTCGCCTTTGGGCGTGGGCGCGTGATTTCAGATGACGACGAAAAGCGGCGCACCCTGTATGGGTTAATAGAAAAATACTTCCCAAAAATGACCCCGGGAGTGCACTACCGACCCATCACAGACCAGGAATTGAAACGGACTGCAGTTTATGCCATCGCCATCGAGAGCTGGAGCGGCAAGCGCAACTGGCCGGCGCGAGCCAAACAACTCCCTGACTGGCCCCCGCTTGGGGATGAATGGTTCGAGGAGGACAATTGAACGAGGCCGTCGTCCTGAGCGAACCAAGCTCCCGCCTGGCACGGGGCTACCTGATCTGCCTGACAGCCACCGTAATCTGGTCGACCACCGGCATATTCATCGGCTACATCACGCAGAACTTCAATATGCCGCCGCTTCTGCTGGCATTTTGGCGCGACCTGATTGTAAGCGCCACTTTATTGACTGCGTTCACCCTCCTCAGCCGCTCTATGCTGCGCATATCGAAAAACAACCTGGTGTTTCTAGCGTGGTATGGACTGGCGCTTACCTTCCTGAATACTTCTTGGACCATCTCGGTGGCTCTGAATGGCGCGGCGGTTTCCACCGTGCTGGTCTATAGCTCCCCGGCAATTACAGCCCTGGTAGGGTGGCGTTTGTACGGCGAGAGCCTGGATATGGCCAAAATATCCGCCATTGTTCTGAGTATTTTAGGGGCTGCCCTAGTCTCAGGCGCATACCAGCCGCAGGTCTGGCAGGTCAACTTGATCGGTGTGATAGCCGGGTTGCTCTCGGGAGTGGCTATGGCAATGTATAGCTTGATGGGCAAAGGGGCTTCCCTGCGCCAGATCAACCCCTGGTCGACCCTTTCGTACACCTTCGCCAGTGCCACACTTTTTCTGTTGATCATTAATTTAACTTCATTGGGACAAGCGCAAGGCTTGTCCCACTCAAACCTGCTCTGGTTGGGGAATACTCCCACCCCGTGGATTGTGCTCCTAATCCTGGCAATCGGCCCCACGATTGGCGGCTACGGTCTATATATGGTCAGCTTGGGATACCTGCAAGCCAGCGTAGCTAACCTGATCGCCACGCTGGAGCCGGTTTTCACAGCGATCTTGGCTTACCTGTTGCTGGCAGAACGCCTGAATAGCATTCAGATTCTTGGCGGAATCTTGATTTTCACGGGAGTGGTGCTGCTGCGCATGTATGAAGGAAGAAGGAAATGACAGAGTTACTTTTGGGTCCAGTCATCGGTGGCCTTACACATGATTCCGCTTACCTGTGGGGGCGGGCGGATGGGCCCAGCGTTTTACACGCCTGGTTGGGTCGCAATCCCGACCTGAGCGACGCCCGTCTTGCAGGGACTTCTCTCCCCCTGTCATCCGATACGGGATTCGCCGGGGTGGCGGTAACTAAAGAGTTACAACCGAATTCTCGCTACTATTACGCCCTCACCCTGAGTGGCTCGCCGCCCACTCCCGTAACGGAGGGGGTTTCATCTGTTACTACCGCCCCATCTCCCGGAGAGCGGCTCTCTTTCTCCTTCGCGTTCGGCTCTTGCTTTCGTCCAGAAAACGCGGATGGCGGGCGCATCTTTGACGCCATCGAGGAGCAAAGAAAGGCTGATGATCTGCGCTTTATCCTGCTCCTGGGCGACCAGATCTATGCTGACGCCTACCAGAACAATGGCATCGGCAAGATCGCCTGTACGCTGCAAGAATACCGGGATGTGTACGCTTACACCTGGTCGCGGCCGCCCTTGCAGAGGTTGCTGGCAAACCTGCCAGCTTATATGACGCTGGACGATCACGAGGTGGACGACGACTGGCGCTGGGTAGACAGCAACCGCCGCTGGGCAAACATCCCGTGGTGGGACAAGGTCTCGCGCTGGCTGAAGCGGCGCCCGCTGCAAGAGCGTCGCTTGCCGGTGAAGCGCGCCCAGGACGCGCTTCAAGCTTATTGGGAACACCAGGGGATGCACGCACCAAGCTATAAGCTTACTCCCCAGCTCAACCAAGCAGGCCAATACGAGCTGGATGTCAAAGACCCCGGCTCGCTAGCCTACACCTTCACCTTCGGCGCGGCGGCGTTCTTTGTGCTGGACACGCGCTCGATGCGCGTTCGCAACTCCCGTGAGAAGATCATGCTGGGCGAGGGACAGTGGCAGGCGCTGAAAACCTGGCTGCGGACAGTTAAGGATGATTATCCGATCAAGTTCCTGGTCACTTCCTGTTCGATGCTTTACCCCATGTGGCATGACCTGCCTCGTGACCGATGGACCGGCTACCCAGAAGAGCGGGACCGCTTGCTGCACTTTCTTGCAGCCAACGGGATAGATGGTGTCTACCTGCTAGCAGGAGATTTGCACTCATCTCATGCGGTGTATGCCGAACTCTATGGCCCCGAGGGGCGTTCTTTACCCTTGTGGGAGTTCTGTTCGAGCCCCTTCGAACAAGATTGCAACCGCTGGGGTCGCTATACCTACCGGCCATTGCACACCAGCCCGGTGAAAGTGAGCTATCGCGCCTTCAGCGTACATCAGGTAAATTATGGCGTGGTAAAGGTCGATTTTTCTCGCAAAGATCGCCCAAACGTCACTTTCCAGATTCATGACCAGCAAGGGGAAAAGCTCGAGACTATTTCGGTGTAATTTTTAGAGAAGGTCTCCCTCTCTCCCCCACTCCAAGCGATCGACAAGCCCCTCTTCTCCAACCAACCTGGGCAATAGAGCTTCTAACTGCTCTGGGTCACCCGTGGTGAGATAAATCACTTCGCCCTCTTCCCGATCCGGATGATGCAACCCGCGCGCCTCCAGCACCCTCCCCACCTGCCGCGCCACTGCCGGGGCGGGATCCACCACGCGCACACTGGTACCGACGATTTCTTGGATCAGCGGGATGACAAAGGGATAATGCGTGCAGCCCAGCACTACCGTATCGATCCCCCGGGCGAGCATGGGGTGCAAGGCATTTTCCAGGATGCGGCGCGTTTCAGTGCTATCCAGATTGCCTGCTTCGATCTGCGCTACCAATCCTGGGCAGGTATGCTGCAACAAGATCACATCCTGGGCAAAACGCTCCACGACCGAAGCATATAGGGCTCCTTGAAAGGTCGCCGGGGTTGCCAACACGCCCACCACACCGCTCTGGGTACCCTCGGCGGCTGGCTTGACTGCCGGTTCCATGCCTACGAAGGGCACCTGCGGGAAGGTCTGACGTAAATATTGCAATGCCGCCGCCGAAGCGGCGTTGCAAGCTACAACGACCAGCTTAGCGCCCTGGCTCAGCAGATAACGGGTGATCGCATCGGAGAAAGAGCGCACTTCTTCGAGGGAGCGCGAGCCGTAGGGCACATGGGCCTGGTCGGCCAAATAAAGCAACGCTTCGCTCGGCCGTTGTTGGCGAATAGCGTTTAACACCGAAAGACCGCCAACGCCGGAGTCGAAGATACCAATCGGAGAACGGGAGAAATCAGACATCATGCGATGCCGCGTCGATAAATGCTTTGAACAGAGCACGCATGGGCGGGTAGGCTTGCAACCATTCTGGGTGCCATTGTACTGCCAGGAGGAAAGGGTAAGCAGGCAGCTCAACCGCTTCGATGACTCCATCGGGAGCCCAGGCACTTGGATGCAGGCTGCCGGCGAGTTGGCGAATTCCCTGGTGATGCAGGCTGTTGACCTGCTCGGAGGTGCTGCCCATGACTGTGGATAAGGCGCTTCCGGGCTCGACCTCGACCGTGTGAGCCAAATGATCGCGCGGCCGACCTTTGAAATTATTGTGCTGGATCGATCCGGGTAGCTGTTCGCCCAAATCTTCGTACAGCGTGCCTCCCAGGGCCACGTTGATCACTTGCAAGCCGCGACAGATACCCAAAATGGGTAATCCACGCTCTAAGGCCTGATCGACCAGGGACACCTCCACGCGATCCCGGTCGTTATCCACATAATTGACCTGGGGATGATGCGCGCTACCATAGCGCGCCGGATCGATATCGCCCCCACCGCTGAAAAGCACACCATCCAGCCGGGAAAGCAGATGTAATAGCGTCTCATTAGGCAGGCCCAGTGGGATTGAGACCGGCACCGCCCCTGCCTTGAGCAAAGCATCCGTATATGCTTCAGCCAGGGTGAAAACGGGATAACCGTATATCTTTGAATTGCGTGAGCTGGTTACGCCAATGAGAGCGGTGGACAAGGTCTAAAGTAAAAGGCGCAGCCATATCGCTGCGCCTCTTTCCTTCTAATAACTCTAGGCGGTGAATTTTTGCTTCAGGCGGGAACTCTTGCCCGAGCGCTCGCGTAAATAGTAAAGTTGGGCGCGACGAACATGCGAATGCCGCTCAACCACAACCTTCTCCAAGCGTGGCGAGCGTATCAGGAAAGTGCGCTCCACGCCCACACCGTTACTGGCAACGCGGCGCACGGTGAAGTTGGCGTTGTTGCCCGAATTGCGCAGGCGGATCACCGTACCCTTGAACTCCTGGATACGCTCATTATTACCTTCTTTGATGCGGATAAAAACCTTAACCATGTCTCCGGGGCGGAGCTGGGGAACGTTTTCATTCTGGGGTGACTCTACGGATCTTATTAACTCATCCATCTTAACAATCCTTACTATGCGAGTATAACACACAAATCAAAGCCGCCTGAGGCGGCGCGGAAGGGAATTCTACCATGCACTTCTCTATTTGAAAAGACTTTTTCAAGAAGTGAATTCATTTTCGCATTTGCATCGATCGATTAGCGAAACCTTCACGCAATCCCCAGCTTATGGTAAAATCCCGTCGCTCGCCCCCATCGTCTAGGGGACCAGGACGCAGCCCTTTCAAGGCTAAAACCGGGGTTCGAATCCCCGTGGGGGCACGCGAGACAGCCTCTGAGAATTCAGGGGCTGTTTGCGTTGCTAAGCCCTTTCATACCCGCAGGGGTATCCAGTTTAAAACCGGGGTTCGAATCCCTGTGGGGGTACCAACAAAGACCTATCTCGAACTGCGTGACATCGCAGTGGAAGAATTTCTGGAAATGTTACGCTTTGATCAGCGGCATAAATTAGTGGAACTGCCGATCGACCTGAATAGGAGCGGCCGGTATGATTTCATCTATTAACCTTAACATTTTCAACAACCACATACAGACATTTTCTTAAATCGACATCTCACAGTTCAAGCTGCTGCAGATGTAACTGGATACAACATCCAGTGTCCTTAAAACGATAGAAACTTGAAATTAGCCCTAAATTAATATATAGGACTTACGCAGTTGAAGGGGAAAGAGGGGGAGTTTGGGCGG
>DATCYX010000119.1:0-3607 GCA_036526235.1 Anaerolineales bacterium
GACTGATATCACCTCTTTGTCTAGCACGATAGCCAGCACCTGTCCGACATTGGCCGTTGTGTAATCTTTGAAAATTTGCGCGCCTTCACTCGTTAGTTCGAACGCGACTTGAGGTTCAACGTTTAGCTGTGTACTTGTGACGGATACAGATTTAAGCGCGCTGCCGGTCATCACCGTTGGGAAGATTTTTGCTGCTTGGGTAGGGGTCAGTGTCTCTGAGGACTGGACAGATGACTGCTGGGTTGCGAAATCAGTCTCGATCTTTGTACCTACTAGTGTGAAAGCTTCCTGGGGAGTGAGCTCACTGAAATCCACAAACTCCAGCAAGCCAGTTTGTTTTAGGGTGGCGAGTGCTTGCTCTGGATCCTTTTCTCCGGGCAATTCCACAACAATGCGCCGATCTCCAGCCTGCTGCACAACAGCTTCGGTCACCCCAAGACCATTCACCCGGTTCTCAACGATCGAGCGGGCTGTTTGCATGGCCTCCGT
Organism: Anaerolineales bacterium; assembly: GCA_036526235.1. GTDB lineage: Bacteria > Chloroflexota > Anaerolineae > Anaerolineales > UBA4823 > DATCYX01. The sequence goes on from DATCYX010000119.1 coordinate 490, forward strand.
ATCGATGGCTTGCTCAGAGGGTAAATCAGCTTCTAAAAGTGCCTGGACTCCGCCAACCAAGTCCAAACCCAAGCGAGTTTCTATTTTGCGTTCACTACCAGGAATCCCAGGGGTATTTGGGATATCTAAATAGATAGCAATGATGATCAAAACAACGATCAAGACAATTCGCGCGATTTGATTACGTTGCATTACTCTTCTTCCGCCTCCATAATTCAAACAAATGCCAGCCTTTGACTGATCGACCTCACACTTTGGGCTGGCAGGGTCGCATTATACTCCGAATTAGCCGGAATGTCCAATTTGATATCGATCAATAAACTCTGCTACTTGTTGCAATATCTCTTGGGGGGTAAGGTCATCTGTATTCAGGTAAAAATCGGCATTCTCTCGGGCGTGTTTTAGACGCCGGAGCTGTTTAGAATATTCTGATGAAGTCCAATCTATTCTTCGGCGCTGAATTGATAGCGGGTAAGAAACATCCAGATAGATCAAAATATCTGGATTGGTCAGCCTACTCCACATTTGGGGTACGTAGGAGTGTTCCTGTGCAATATGCTTCGCCAGGTACCCATTCGCTCTAAGCCCCTGGATCAGGGTCGTCTTGCCAGCCCCGCAAGGGCCGACAACACCAATTATCAAGGATTTCATGGCAACAGATCTTAACTATCAAATGGGAGGCGGACATACATGCGCCGGACATTGTCTCCAGCGTTGCGGGTCACACGTAACACCACAATGCTAATGTCGTCTGACGGGCGCCCATGGTCAAGCCGTATAGCAGTATCCAAAAGATCATCTGCAATCAGTTGAGGAGACGGGTTCTCATCTTCCAACAATCCCTGTAAACAGGCTACAACGTCCATGCTCTCGCCGTAGCGAGATCCCGCATGGATGAATCCATCTGTGTACATAACGGAAGTTAAACCTACTTCTAGAGGCACTTCGCTGATTAGTGGGCGAGTCCCTCGATAAAGGCCTATGGGTACGCATTTTTCATCGAGCGACCTAATCTCATCGCCAATAGCCCGCAATACCGGAGCTGGATTGTTGCGTGTAATTACTAACGTTCTGGTTTGCTTATCTACGGAGAGGATGTTTAATGTTGCGGAAACTTTGCCGCCTCTTTCTGTAAATAAATAATCGGACGCCGCCCGAGCTGCGGCTCCATCGCGCACGCCTTCCGCCAAAAGGGAAATCACCTTTCGGACAACCATCGTTGAAATCGACTTAGCGCCCCGGCCGGAACTTTGGCCATCGGCCATGACTACCGAGAGACCACCGTTGGGGCGTTCAATGATCTCAACTGTGTCACCGCTATCGGAAGTGGCGTACTTACGGGTTTTGGCAACGGCAATCCTGATATCCATAACCCAATTTTACATCAGTATAGAGATTTTTAGGCCTAGACTACGTTGAACTAAGGTTTTTCCGCGTGAACTATTAATAGTTGGCTTGATATCAATGCGCGGTGCTCGATACTTACAGAAAACCCGGTAGAGACGAGATGCTGGGTGTAGAGTTCGTCCCAATCAGGTGTTTGCCCAGTGACGCGAAAGAGCCACGCAGCTAGGCGATCGTACAAGCCGTTGCCAGTAATCCATGCGATGGGGAGGATGATCAATTTGCCACCCGGTACCAGAACTCGCAAGACCTCCGAGAGCGATCGGGTATCTAGTATGTATTCCGAAGGGAAAGTGGAGACAACAGTATTAAAGGTGTTGTTGCGGAAAGGCAAGAATTGCGCATAGCCATTAATCAACAATCGGCTTAACCCCAGACTAACCAACCTCAAAAAAGCCAAACGACTCATCGGCCAGCTCTCATCCAGGCCAACTACCCTCGTACCTCTATCTCCTAATTCCGTCAGCAAATGACCCGGACCATGACCAATTTCCAATACCAATGGGCCATTCACGTCAGGGAGGACGGAGACTACCCACATCCTCCATCTGCCAGCAGAGACGATAGTTGATACCAAATCATATCCACAGGCAAATTGGTGATAGAGCAACTTAAAAAACACCCTCATAAAGGACATAAGGATGCGGTAGGGGAGCGAGTTCATCAGCGCTAATGAGGGTATTTATGGTATCAAGATAGAAAGTTTGCTGGGAAGAATACTGTACTCTACATCAGTAACAGACTTCGACTGAATTACGCCATCAGTATGCAGGGGGGTTGGTGTATGTGTATGGATTTTCAACCAAGGCGTGTGGATTTCTTGTATAGCAGGATGTTCCACATAGCTTCCCTCGCCCGGTTTCATGGTTTTAGGCAAAACACTCAATATTTTTAGACGCGAGGGGAGATATCCAAACACACAAGTTAATAAGCCATCTTCCGGATTAGCGTGAGGGGTCATATAGAATAATCCTCCCGTGAGCGGACTATTCCCAACGGTAACCAAATTAGCCGGACCCTGGTAATCCCCGCCCTCCCATTCTAACGAAACCGTCCAATGAGCATTTCGAAAAACGGCTATTATCGTAGCAGCCAGATAGCGGGCTATACCTTTCATTCGAACGAGCTCTTCTTCTTGAATGAGTGTGACAGTCGGTTCCATGCCAATTGCAGAGTTATTACTAAAATAACGACATGTTTTTTCAGCCCCAAAGGTGACTCGTCCCAAGTCGATCGTTCGACTCTTACCTGCCGCAATCACCTTAGCTGCGGATGGTATGTCTTTTGGCAAGCCAAGATTGACAACCAGGTCATTTGCAGTTCCCAATGGAATTACCCCAAGGGAGGGCAAAGTAATCCCATCCTCATCCTTTGCGCATAAATAAATTCCGTTAATAACCTCGTTGATACTTCCATCTCCGCCCACCGCCACAATCGGATTGTATCCCAGCTTAACCGCATTTGCTGCTAATTCCGTGGCATGGCCAGCCCTCTCTGTTAACTCAAGCTCAAAATCAACCCCAGCTTCTCTAAGCGCCGTTTCAATGGCCTCTTTTTTTGCTAAACCCAGCCAGCGCCCTGCGTATGGGTTAAGTATTACTTTGGTAGTCATTGTTTATCTCCTCTTTAAGATCTACAATTGTGGCAAGATAAGTGCAGCCAAAGAGAAATAAATCAATAAACCAGTTCCATCAATCAACGTAGCCATTAAAGG
>DATCYX010000120.1:0-4331 GCA_036526235.1 Anaerolineales bacterium
TGAGCGCCAAACAATCGCCATGACTGCTAAATTGATATTACGTGACAAGGAATATATTGTTAAGTCCTGCACCACCGTGCGCCACGCCATTGAAAAAATCGGAGTCAACAGCGAAACGGTGCTTGCGACCCGGGCAGGTGAGCTCATCACCGATGATGAAATCGTGCTCGAAGATGATGTCATTAAGTTGGTAGCCGTAATTTCTGGAGGACAGAGTACGGAATAATTGGACGGATGAGGTGTTGTTCATCGCGCTAAGGGAAAAAATTATTGGTTAGGATAGAAAATGAAATGTCGTAAATGCGAAGCCAAAGCCATCATCAATATGCGCCAGCATAAACTGGCCTTATGCAAGCAACATTTTCCCATCTGGATCGCAGAGCAAACCCAGCGCTTCATCGAAAAGTATCATATGTTCTCCCAAGAAGATCGCTTGTTAGTTGCGGTTTCGGGTGGCAAGGATTCTCTCTCCTTGTGGGATATCTTGCACCAATTAGGTTACAAGGCAGATGGCTTGTACATTGGCCTGGGTATTGACGGAGGACTCCACTACTCCGACGAGTCGCACCGCCTGGCGAACAAATTTGCTATTGAGCGCAACCTTCACCTTCGGGTAGTAGATGTGCATGAGACTTATGGAGAGACCATCCCTGAGATAGCTGAGCGCACCACACGCGGCAAGGGTCGTCCTTGTTCGGTATGCGGCCTGACCAAACGCCATGTGATGAACCGCATCGCCCGTGACGAAGGCTACGATGTACTGGTCACTGGACATAACCTGGATGATGAAGCCGCCGTATTATTTGCCAATACATTGAACTGGTCTCCGGGCTATCTCATGCGTCAGAGCCCAGTGCTGCAAGCGCGCCAAGGGATGGTGCGGAAAGCTAAGCCACTTTGCCGCTTCTACGAGCGCGAGATGGCTGCTTATGCCCTCGTGCGGGGTATCGACTACATCTACGATGAGTGCCCTTACGTCGAGGGATCAAAGACCATCTACTACAAAGAAATTCTCAATAAGCTAGAAGCCGACCGTCCAGGTGCGAAGCTGAGTTTTTACCTGTCCTTCTTGCAGGCCAAAGAAAGCGGCTTGTTCACCTCCCCACCCGAGACTTTGGCAGAAATCGGCGCTTCAGGTGAAATATTAAACTCCTGTCCCAGTTGTGGTCAACCGACAACTGCCCCGGGAGAGTGCGCATTTTGCCGCATGGTAATCCAGGTATCCGCAGTGAATCCCACTGGGTAACCTTATTAACAATTGAGTGAAGCAGGAATTAAAAACGGATGGCGAAAGCAAGAATCCTTTCGCCATCCGTTTTTTTCGTTATTATGCTGTCTCGAGATAGCGCTCGACTTCCCAATCTGTCACGCGCATGCGGTATTCTTCTACCTCTGCCCATTTGGCACGGTAAAAGGCTTCATAGGCCTCTGCTCCGAGTGCAGCCTGGAGAACTTTGTCGTTCTCGAGTTCTCGTAAGGCTTCGGCCAAAGAGCCCGGCAACTCGGGAATATTCATCGCCACGCGCTCCTCAGGCGTCAAATGATAAACATTTACATTATTGAGCGGAGGCGGACAGGGCAAATTGTTATCGATGCCATCTAATGCGGCTGCCAGCATAACGGTGAGAGCCAGATATGGATTTGCAGATGGATCCGGAAAGCGCAGTTCAGCTCGCGAAGATTTCTCCCTACCAGGCGTATAGCGGGGGATCCGGATGAGCGCTGAGCGATTGATCTGCGCCCAACCAACATACACCGGGGCTTCGTAACCCGGTACAAGTCGCTTGTAAGAGTTGATCGTTGGAGAGACAACCGCCGCTAACGCGCGTGCATGCCCCAGTTGACCAGCGATGAAACCATAGGCTAGCTTTGTGAGATTATATTCATCGTTTGCATCGAAGAACAAATTCTCACCTTCCTTATTAAAAAGCGATTGGTGGCAGTGCATACCCGATCCGTTTATCCCAAATATCGGTTTGGGCATGAATGAAGCCACTAATCCATGTTGAGCGGCAATAGCTTTAACAGTGTACTTGAGGGTCAGAATATTATCTGCAGCCCGTAATGCATCTGCATAGCGAAAATCGATCTCATGCTGCCCTAGAGCCACTTCGTGGTGTCCCATCTCCACATCGAGACCCATTCCCGATAAGGCATTCATAAGTTCTGTGCGTACGCGCACTGCATCATCGTTGGCAGAGAAATCGAAATAACCACCCACATCATGTGGCACAGGGTGGATGGGTTTCTCTCCGTTCCTTCGGAAGAGGAAGAACTCGGGTTCGGGTCCTACATTAAATAACCAGCCGCGAGACTCAATCTCCGCCAGTATACGCTTAAGCGTGCCGCGTGGATCGCCTGGGAATGGATTCCCATTGGGCAAGTAGATATCACAAAATACACGCGCCCGCCGCAGTTCTTGGGGTGTCCACGGCAGAACAGCATAGGTGCTGGGGTCAATCACCAAGCGCATGTCGCTCTCCTGGATACGGGCAAAACCCTCCACCGAAGAGCCATCAAACCATACACCATCCTCTAATGCGGATTCCAAACGCCCACTAGGGATATCCACGCTTTTGACCGTCCCAGTAACATCAGTAAATTGCAACGATATAAATTTAACTTGATCCTCTCGGATACGAGCAAGCATTTCTTCGTTCTTCATAGCGTCTCCTTATTTATAAAATGAGACGCCTCAATATCCAGGCGTCTCAAGCGTAGATTGTTAAATGGATAGCCTAAAGCTATCTTCTACCATTATGCAGATTTCTCCTTACCATCCGAATTGGTTGATGAGCTCGATTCGCTCTCCTTCTTATCCTTCTTACCCTCACTCATTTTCTCACTTCCCGTAGAAGAGCGGCTCGACCCAGATGGAGAGCGGTTGTCAGTGGCGTAGAAGCCAGACCCTTTAAATACAATTCCTACAGGCGTGTAGACTTTTCTCAGTGTCTTTTTACTACACTCCGGACAGCGGGTAAGCGGCAGATCGCTAAATGACTGATGTCGATCAAACTGCACACCACAATTTTCACACCGATAGGTATATACAGGCATTAATTCTTACCTTATCTATTGCGACCGATCACAAAACTTGATTATAGCGCGCTGGAAATAGGTTGACAAGGGGAAGGTGCATCAGAAATTTATATGAAATGATTTAATCCCCCAATCAGGGGAAACTTCATTAAGTGAAATGAGTTGTTTGGGGGTCTACAGAAATTTAACTCTACGCACGGGAGACTGGAAGGGTATACATAAAGATGCTACCGCCCCCAGGACGAGGCTCCATCCATATCTTGCCACCTTGTGCTTCGATTGCCAGGCGGCAGAAGGTAAGCCCTAAACCCGAACCTCGTCGCCTACCCACCAAGCCCGGAACTTGGCTGAAGCGCTCAAATATCTTCTCCCGGTATCCCTCGGGCACACCCGGTCCCGTATCGCTAACCTTTACTGTGATAAATCCATCCGTGAGATGGGCGGCGCTCAAGCTGATCTGCCCACCCGCAGGGGTGAACTTAAGTGCGTTATCCACCAAATTGGTGAGCACACGAGTGGTCTTATTTAGATCGGCGCGCACGGCTGACAAATCGTCAGGGATGTCATTGTGCAGAATGATGCCGTATTCTAGCGCTTCGGTCTTGAAATCGTTTAGCACGCTGGTAGCCATGGGTCGAAGCGAGAAATTTAGCAAATTGGTTTCGATCTTACCAGATTGGAGACGAGAAATCTCCAACAACGATTCAGTCATCCCCAACATACGTTGCGCCCCACGCCGAGCTACCTGAATCGCTTGAACCACGATCTCATTTTCAGTTTGATCATGGTTGAGTGAGTCCTTTAGTACGTCAAGAGCTCCCAGAACAGCGCTGGCGGGTGAGCGTAGATCGTGTACAAGCGTTTCCGTGATCAGATCCTTGGCCTGAGTAATCTGAATCTCCTCGGTCATGTTGCGAAGCACTATCATCCAACCCGTCACGCGGCCTCGGCGGTCCCAAACTGGAAAGGATGTGCGCTCCAGGATTCTTTCCGAGTTCAGTTCACTAATGCGGATGGTGGCTCGAGGAGAAGCCAGCACCTGTCCTTGCCCCATAGCACCTACCAGAGCTTCTGCTTGCTCCGAATTGTACCCCAGGTAAGCCAATATCGTCTCAGGCAAGTCAACCAACCGCTGACCAGAAAATTCCGTCGGCGAGAGACCAGTAAGGATGCGGATTGCCTCATTAGCCAGGGTTATTTGACCCGAAGAGTCGAGGACTAACAATCCCTCTCCCACCGAATTGAAGACAGCCGAAAACTCACTGATGCGCTCCTGCGCTTGGGCGTAAAGT
>DATCYX010000121.1:0-14308 GCA_036526235.1 Anaerolineales bacterium
GGTTATCACTGGGGGTATCGGTATCTGTCACTTGTTCGTAGATGAGAGCGCTGATTTAGAAGCCGGTTTACAAGTGATCCGGAATGCCAAGATACAGCGACCAACAGTATGCAACGCGCTGGATACGGCCTTGGTGCATCGAAATGTCGCCGATCAATTCTTACCCAAGCTGGTTGCCTATCTTTTGCAAGACGGTGTTTCCTTTCGGGCGCATGACTCGGCATTGCCTTACCTGGATCAAACCGCATATGAGAGCGTAAAACCGGCTGGTCCTGGAGATTTCGACATCGAATGGCTCTCGCTTGTTTTAGGGCTTAAAGTGGTTAATGGCCTTGATGAAGCTATTGCTCACATTGACGAGCACAGCACTGGCCACTCGGATGGTATTCTGACAAGAGATGATGAAAACGCGCGCCGGTTTGTGGAACAGGTTGATTCGGCTGCGGTGTATGTAAATGCAAGCACCCGTTTCACAGACGGTGGGCAGCTGGGATTGGGTGCTGAGGTGGCAGTCTCCACGCAGCGCTTGCACGCTCGAGGCCCGATGGGTTTACGCGAATTGACCACCTATAAATGGGTTATTATTGGTGACAATCACATCCGCATGTGAACTCGATTCGCACGTAGCTCCTTTTGACAGGCTAATACTACAACGAGGCATAGCTCTTCAAGCTCAACCGGTCGCGGACCTGGTTGAGGGGTCTTTTTTGTGTGGAATCATCGTATTTATGTTGTATAATTTCCATTAGGACGATTTATATCCGAATTAACCGAATAGTTGCGTTATATACACTTTTTGGGCAACCTGCTTCCGCCAATAGTATTATCAAGTCAAAGCATGTTTGATAGAAAGGAGAAAAAATGAGCGAAGTAACTGAAATCAATGGCATAAACGTTGCTGAATTGCTGGAGTTCAAGAATATATGCAAGCAAGATCCCAGCAAGGCAGACCGCGATCCTGTATTAGTTGCGCATTGGGTTGGCGGCTCACGTTCGCGAGTGGAATTTAAAGATAAAGTTATCCACCTCGGCGGCGACGATGAATTCAACCCAATGCAAATGTTTCTTGCAACACTTGCCGCTTGTGATGTTGATTTGGTTGCAATGCACGCTTCCTTTCTCGGTATAAAAATCGAGAGTCTCTCGGTTGAAGTGACTGGTCATTTTAATGTACGGTCATACTTAGGTTTAGAAGGTGCGCCAGGCCCTGGATACGATAGCATTTCCTACACCGTGCGCCTTTCCGCTCCCAACATAACCCCTGAACAAGTTGCTCAATTACGAGAGCGGTGTGAACGTTCGTCACCTGTGGGTGATTCGATGGCGCGGGTGATACCTTTAAAATTAGAATTTACAGCGAATACTTGACAAGGCATTTGATTGGTAAGGGTCTGTTCCTTTGTCGATCTGAATCTGTCGGTTGTAAGTATTTCTCAAAAAGCCAGTATTGCGATCGAGAGTAGAACATGATGGACAACTACATCTGCATCACATGCGGGCATCAATTCGCCGAGAGCGTGGGACCCCCGGAGCGCTGTCCAATCTGTGAAGATGATCGGCAGTTCGTACATCCTCGCGGTCAGTCCTGGACTACGTTAGATAAACTTGCCCGAGAGCATCGCAATGTATTGGTGTCTCTAGAGAAGGGCCTGACCAGCATTAATACGGAGCCGAAGTTCGCGATCGGCCAGCGCTCTTTGCTTGTGCAGACATCCAGAGGTAATGTCCTGTGGGATTGTGTGAGCCTTATTGATGAGCCCACTATTGAGGCTGTAGGCCATCTGGGCGGGATTTCAGCTCTGGCGATGTCCCATCCCCACTTGGTGGGAAGCATGGTCGAGTGGAGTCGTGCATTCAGCGATGCTCCCATTTACTTGCATGCCGACCTTGAGCCTTGGATTCAGCGACCGGACCCCGTCATCCAATTCTGGGAGGGCGAGGATTTGCTACTGGAAGAAGGGCTCTCGCTCCATCGATGTGGCGGCCATTTCGAAGGCTCGACGGTCCTGCTTTGGCCTGAAGGGGCAGATGGCCAAGGTGTGTTGTTGACCGGTGACACAATGTATGTGACCCCCGATCGCAAGCACGTTTCGTTCATGTACAGTTTCCCGAATTTCATTCCTCTCCCGGCACCGGTTGTTGAAAGGATCGTTGAGCGGGCTTTGACCTTGAGATTCGACCGGATGTACGGTCACTTCGCCGACCTAGACATCATGGCGGACGCCAAGCAAGTCGTGAAAAGATCGGCGGAGCGATACAAACGAGCAATTGGGGTCGAGGATTGAGACTGTACCCCCGATGCTGCCTAGCCGCTCGCTGGAGCGGATGAAGGCTCAGCGCGGTTTCATGTACGAGGTAGGCCCATGCCCCGGCGTTATCTTGACCGCCCGTTGTGGGATGAGGTATTGGGTTTGGCGACGGAAGCAGGTCCGGTGGGGCAGAGATTGATATCCGGCATGCACCAGTCCATTGCGGCATTATCCAGAGCCGGCGTTAATGTGGTGGCAGACCACGTGTTGGTGGAGCAGGAGTGGCTGCAGGAGTGCGTGATACTATTAAGTGTATTGCCAGCCCTTTTTGTTGGTGTTCGATGTCCCTTGGCTGTACTAGAGGCGCGTGAGGCAGCGCGAAAAGATCGCACGTTAGGGCAGGCACGGGCGCAGTTTGATCTGGTACATGAACATGGCATTTATGATCTTGAAGTGGATACATCGCAACTTAGCGCCCAAGCTTGTGCGCAGCAAATCAAGGAGCGTATCGAAGAGGATCGATCACCAGATGCTTTCAAGCGCTTGAGGCAGGAGATGGCGGCTTAACCACTCTCTGGAGCCGTTTGCCCGCATTTGAGAAGAGGCGCGCTGCCCGAAAGATTGATCCAAGGAGGAAAGTTTATGAGTCAATAATCTTCATTGCATTTTTTTGTTTCAGTATCCGGTTTCTATTAGCCAAAAGGAGAACAGACCATGATTACAATTGAAAGAAGTATCTTCATCAACCGTCCCCCAGAAGATGTCTTCGACTTTATGAGCGATCCCACTAACGATATGAAATGGCGAGACAGCGCGGTTTCGGCGGAATGGACTTCCGAGGCCCCGCACGGGGTCGGCTCGACCCTGCGCTCGGTGGACAAGATATTGGGGCGCGAAATGGAATCCGCCGCGGAGATCACCGCTTGGGATCGCCCCAATCTTTGGGGGCAGAAATCGGTTGGCGGACCGATGCCGTTTGAGATGACAGTCAAGTTTGAAGCTAAGGGGCAAGGCACTCAGCTGACATTGAGTGGCAGTGCGGAGCCGGGTGGCTTCTTCAAGCTAGCAGAAGGGCTGGTTCGTAAGCAACTTCTAAACCAGTTTGACACCGATTTGAACGGTCTGAAGCGGGTGATGGAGGCAGGCTAGGCAGGCCTCCCGAGAGTACATAGTCCCAATGATTGAAGATGGCCAGCTGACTCACAGATGAAAAGCTGGCAAACCACTCCAGGGCAGCCGACCAGCCAGCGCGCCGATGTTCACGAGCTGATTTCACTCGTGGTGTAACAGGTTGGTGGCTGGCGGCTGAGCTTTTCTGTTGTGCGACTCTTCGAGTTGTTGTTTTATAGGTGGAAAGGATTCCGTTAATGTTAAAAATATCTCAAGTCGAATCAGAAGAGCAAATTATTGCAGCCCGTGAGCTTTTTCGTGAGTATACCGATTGGATTTTTACACTCGCCGTTGGTCACGAGAATGCGCCCACATTTCAAGGTTTAGACGAGGAATTGAGAACATTACCCGGTATCTATTCCCCGCCAACCGGGCGTCTTCTTCTTGCCACACAAGACGGACTGCCAGCAGGGTGTGTATGTCTCAAAGGCAATGACGCCTCAACTTGCGAACTCAAACGGCTCTATGTGCGCCCTTCCTTTCGGGGACAAAACATCGGCTGGCAAATGGTTAACTTGTTGGTGGATGAGGCATGCCAATCTGGATATCAACGAATAGTGCTGGACAGCCATATCGCGATGAAAAAAGCGCATGCGATCTATCAAGCTGTGGGCTTTCAGATCGTGGAGGCTCCCGATGATTTTCCACAGTACCTGAGGCCAACTGTGGTATTCATGGAATGCGACTTATCCACAAACTGTGAGAGAAATGGTGCAGGTATAGATTAATAACTGGACTAATCAATTCGAAGTGCGGCCCAACCACGTGTGGTGTGGACGGCAGAGATTATGCGGTGCTTGCTGGTATTTTCTGGATTTGAGTTATTATTGCTCCCAAGCAGAATCCACGTCCGCCTGCCAGCAGGTAACGCAAAGCATTAGGCAGGTCAGGAATTCCATTTTTATAGCGGTATTGCATTATTGTATCGGAAGGATGGGTAATTATGAATCAAACACCCGACAGTAAAACCTACGCCGCATTCGTTCTCACTATGCTTATTGGAGGTGCTAACTTTATTGCAGTCAGCCTGAGCAACAGAGAACTGCCGCCACTCTTCGGTGCAACCTTGCGTTTTGCCCTGGCTACTTTCCTTTTCTTTTTGATTGCCCGTGCTTGGCGTATCCCCTTGGCACGCGGTCGGGACGCAGTAGGGGCTGTGATCTATGGGCTTCTTAATGTAGGCGCTGCGTATGCACTCTTGTATTACGCCCTGGTCAGTCTCAATGCCGGCACGGTGGCTGTTATTGTCGCATCAGTTCCTCTGTTCACGCTTGCGATTGCCGTTCTATTTGGTCAGGAGCGCCTGTCATTCAATCGGGTCGCAGGTGGTATCCTCGCGATTGCCGGTATAGCGATCCTGCGCGGCTTTGGGGGCGATTTTGTTCTCTCATACTTTGTTGCAGCTGTACTCGGCGCGGTTGCCATCGCGGCTTCCAGCGTGGTCGCAAAGGCATACCCTAATGTGCATCCAATCAATATGAATGCAATTGGCACAGCAGCAGGAACGCTCCTGCTCGCCGTCAGCTCGCTCGTATTTGGCGAGCAATGGGTGCTTCCGCATGAAAACACGACATGGTTTGCTGTTGGTTGGCTTGTGATTGCTGGTTCGGTGGGTCTTTTCCAGCTTTTTCTATTTGTGATCAAACGCTGGACTGCCTCGGCAACCGTATATGCTCTTACGGGAATGCCAGTGATTGCCACTGCACTTGGTATTATCATACTCGATCAACCGGTCACTATGGAGGTTTTGGCAGGCGGCGCATTGGTGATTGCAGCGGTCTACGTTGGCGCCATCGCAAGGCAGAGGAAAACATCGAAGTTCTACCGTCAGAAGGCTTAGCGCCATGCGAATCCTGAAAGCACAGTAAGACCCAGATTAACACAGCTTTTAACCTGACCACCTTCGGTGCGTACCCGGGTAGCTATTCTCTCTGCCGGGGTGATATACTAGCAGATAACCAACCCGCCCTCCAGCAGGTAATGCATACTATTGAGTAGTCTTAGGGTATTCCTAAGACCAACGATACTACCAAAGGAACAGCGCCATGCAAATTATGCCAACTGACCCTGTGATTCGCGCTGCGGGTGGCTTTGCCATTCTCAGTGGCATCATTTCCGCAATCGGCGTTGTTTTCCTGATTGCCATGTTTATACTATTTACAACACCCTATCAGGCGCAGGCTCTCACGTTTGGATTACTCAATGACATCTGTGTATCCGTTCAATACCTGCTGACTATCCCGATTGCTTTGGCTTTGTATCGTATTTTACGACCATACAGTCCGACACTGATTCTCGTCGCAACAATTGTAGGAATTCTGGCCATGTTGTTGATTATCGCTTTGCAGTTGGCGCTAATATTTCAAGTTTTGACTTTCCAGCAACAGGGCTTTTGGGTCTCTCTGGCGATTATTGTCGGTGCAGGTTCCTGGTTGTTGATTACCGGATTGGTGTCCAGATCGATTGGAAGGTTACCCAGTAGCGTGATTATGAGTGCTGTCGCTGTACCCTATTTCGGCTACCCGGTCTGGGCATTCTGGTTAGGTCGACACCTGCTAAGATGGTAAAAAACGGCTGCCCCGCTGGGTCAAACGAACGGCTTGAAATGCACAGGTTTGGGTTCACAATCGTCCCGGACTGGAGCCGCAACTGCTGCTGCGCTTTGTCTTTGGGCGGTGTAAATTAGGATACGTCATGTCCTCTGGTATAGTAAGGAGAAGATGTGATGGAAAGACCTGAGCAGAAAAATATAAAGAAGGCGCAAAATACTGGCAAGATAAATCTTCATAGAGCTGCTGCGCCCTTTACTGCGTCTGATCTTCCAATTGATGATGGGGGGAGAATTTACCACCTTCAGGTCAAACCCGGGCAAATTGCCCCTGACATCCTGTTGGTAGGGGATCCCGGGCGTGCTGAATTCATCGGTTCCAATCTTATGCGTGACCTTGAGTTAAAACATGAGCACCGAGGGCTGGTTACATTAACTGGAACATCAGAAATCACAGGAGAACAGACCACGATCATTTCCCCGGTGAGAACCACCGTGTCAACCTCAGGGATGGGGACACCTTCCCTTGAGATCGTGGTGAGCGAGCTGGTGGCGTTGAACGAGATTGACTTCGAGACGCGAACCCGAAAGACTAATTTTCCAAGGCTGCATATCATCAGATTGGGAAGCTCCGGTGGACTCCAGGCATCTACAGAACTGGGCACACCCATCATCACTACTTATGCAATCGGTCTGGACAACACGGGGTTATTTTATGAGGCACCCCATCCAGACGAGATATGTAAGCGGCTTGAAGATGAACTTGGTCGTGTTGTCAACGGGGCCATGAGCACAAGATCCCGATTTTACGGAAAGATCCACCCATATGTCTCTCGCGCTGAACCGAACCTGGTCAGAGCACTTATGGAGGCTTCAACAAGCCTTGGCGTGGCGACCAAAATTGGGCTGACAATCTCAGCCCCTGGGTTTTTCGTTCCCGAGGGTCGTGAGGTCTCCCGACTCAAGCCCAGCCTGCCGGAACTAGATAAGTTGTTTTCCGAATTTGATCCAAAGCTGGATGGTCAGCGGGTTGAAAACATGGAGATGGAGTCGAGTTTCCTGCTGCACTTCCTCGGCGGATTGGGACACTGGGCGGGATCGATCTGTCCGGTAATCGCAAACAGACAACTGGATACTTTTACCTCACATTACCAGGATGCAATGTTGGATGCGGGAAAAGTTGCGCTCCTGGCATTGGCTATTATCAGGAACCGTTATCCTGATGTTCGAATAAGTTGATATCTGATTTGACAGGTTGTGGAAAATGAACATGGTCTTCAGGTTTCAATACCGCCCAACACCGGCTCCACATGACCGGGTATGCGTCGGTGATTTTAAATCAAAGCCGCCAGGAGGTTGATTAAGAAGTTTTCCCACTCTGATGGCGAGGGTGAGCAATCTGAGAAATGCGCACAAGATAGTCAAGCAGGAGTCATAAGATGCCCGTAAGAACCGAAAAAGAGAAAATGCTAGCTGGAGAAAGCTACAACTGTCTTGACCCTGATCTGGATGCTGAACGCCAAAAAACGAAGGAGTTGTTCCGGCTCTATAATCTGACCGAAGATCTCGCTGAACGACAAACCATACTCCAGCAAATGTTAGGACACATCGGTCAGAATTCGATCATTGAGCCACCCTTCTACTGTAGCTATGGTCATAACACTCATATCGGGGATCATACCTATCTGAATTTCATGTGTACCATTCTAGATAATAATGAGGTGCGTATTGGTGACTATGTCATGATTGGACCTGTCGTCCAGATCTATACCGCCGCCCATCACCTTCAGGCGGAACCCCGTAATCAAGGCTTGGAAGTAGCCAAACCGATCGTGATCGAGGACAATGTGTGGATCGGGGGTGGTGCCATCATCTTGCCAGGGGTGAGTATAGGCCGGAATGCTGTGGTGGGCGCAGGGGCAGTCGTTACACGGAGTGTTCCAGCGAATACGGTCGTGGCGGGGAATCCAGCCAGGGTGATCAGAGAGATCGAGCAGTTATAACTGGCTAGAGGGCTATTAGGGTACGCTCCATGGGCGCACTCTGCTACCATGGGGTTAGTTTAACCACTTCTCCTTTGAAAACAAGGGGGGCATAATTTCGGTCTACTCAGCTTTCGCTCCTGACCTCGCGCCCTTGGTATCCAAGTCGGCTGGCTCTGTGCCATTTGCAGATCTCGTCAAGACCCTCAAACAGTATCTGCCCGATTGCTCTCCGCTTGACCATTGTGAATGGTACAGAACGAGATACCTTATGATGCCTGTCGCTTATTATTAAGGGGTGGATTGCCTCGGGAGTTGGCGCTGTTCCTTATAGCAGTGATACCGCTATCCTCTCCCATATCGGGGGTCGGACCATTACATTGTTAGGCTTGAATTCAATCTACCAGTAATTTTTTGATCTCAACTTCGTTTATTAAAAAGACAATTTTGAGTAAAATAGGGTAGAAAATTCCAAAGTAAAGAATTTGAGCCATTGGGATCTTCTAAATTCCCAAGACTGCGCTTTGTGCGTAGGCAATAACATTTTCAAAGATCGAGAAGGGTTCCCATATCGATCTACCAAAACCAGAGGTGATGGTGATAGTAAGTAGTATTGATTTCGCGAGATGAACGTGCTTTTGAGGTATTACAAATGTCGAATTTTATGAAGCGTATCTGTAGCAAGGTTTGGGAAAATGGGTTAACAAGAACTTTTCAGCAATTTATTAGCGTTATGGAAGATTATTACTTCGATTTGAAGCATGGAATTGATACATCAGAGATCGTTCAGGTGGAAGATTTAGATATAACACGTGAAGATAAAAAACATAGTCGACGATATCAACCTACTCGCATCAGATATATTAAAAAATTGATCAGAGAATTAAAATTGCCGGAGGGTAGTGTATTTGTTGATTTTGGATCTGGTAAGGGGAGGGTTTTATTTGTTGCATCAAATTACAATTTTAAGCGTGTTGTGGGTGTCGAGATATCCAGTAAATTATGTGAAATAGCCAGAAATAATCTTGTGGTGTACGAGAGGAAATTGAAGAGACCTTTACAGGTGGAAATCGTAGAATCAAATGTTTTACGATATGACATTCGTGATGATGAAAACATTTTTTATTTCTTTAGGCCATTCGATGGACTAATTATGGAAAAAATCATCGAGAAAATAATAAGCTCTTTGAAAGAAAGTCCAAGAAAAGTGTGGGTAATTATTTGTTCTTCTATTTATGATGATTTGTTTGAAGGGAAGCAGATATTCCAGAGATCTATGGGTTATGCGTATGGAGGGGCGGAATTTGTCGTTTATGTAAACCATTGAAGTTGTATCTTGAAAGAGAGAAAATAGATTGCCAAAAATTAGTGGTCCAAATAATTGGTCCACCGTAGCCTTGATAGTTTACACAGATGTTGCAAGACGGGTGATTGCAGGAATTAAACTCAAACGGAAAGATCTGTCTAATCCAGCATCAAGCTGACGGGGCTTCGCTCAAGTTTAAGTGGTGCGAAGGATTGTCCTTTGGTGGTATAGAAATTGAGTTTCGGGCAAAACTCGCTTCGCAGCTTGGGCGAATCTTTATGTTGTTGATAGACCGCGCCGATACAACCAGAAGCTAACGATGATCAACCAAATCAGTACAAGAGCAAGAACGGCATATGCAAAAGGGGTGAGAAGACCGATGGCAATCAACACGCTCACCCAGCCAAACCAACTGGGGAACATGGCTGTGCGAAGTGAGACGGTCCCTGTGGCTCCGATAAAGACTGCCATAGTGATAGCAAACATGCCTCCTAAGACTTGGCTATAAAGATCATACAGGGTAACTGCTTCGATTGCGGTGATGCCACCTGCGGCACCAGCTCTTGCCCCGGAGGTCAAGATTGCGGAGAATCCAGATGCAAGGGCAACACTGGATGCAACACCACCTCCAAATGCCACCATAGACAAGCGTCCAGTACCACCTTCTTGTTCGCGTAATGCGCTGTATACGCTGCCTGCGAACCAAATCATGAAGAATGCTGAGATTGAGCCAAGGTAGCCACCGGTAAAAATGCTGGAAGCGTTGGTGTCGAGGATGGCCTTAAGTTTATCGGCTATTGGTAGATATTCGTAGATACCGAGCAGTGCCGCCCCAATGCAAAACAGCAAAAGGGATATGACACCTGAGAGGGGTGCTAGTTTTTCAATTCGAATATTACCCACAATTCACCTCCAAAGTTGTGGTCGCTTGTTACCTACTAATAAACTAATAGATACAACCCCCTTAGGTTCATATGGTTTTGTTGAAATTTGAAGAAAAAAACCGCTTACATACTCATTGATGCGGTTTGGTTTATTCTTTGCCGCGCTTACTGAGACGATGATCCAGCATCAGGACGGCTGTTCCATGGACATCGATGAGCTTAAGTTGTTCTACAATCTCGGTGGCGTTCTTTTCTTCCTCAACTTGTTCGTCTATGAACCACTGTAACATCACCTGGGACGCGTAATCTTTTTCAGAAAGAGCTGTTTCGTAGAGCTTGTGAATCAATGATGTAACGTGCTGTTCATGTTCTAAAACCTGGTTAAAAACTTCCAGTGATGTCTTCCAATCAGATTTGGGTTGAGGGATTTCGAAAAGTGTAACACGCCCGCCGCGTTCATTGACGTAGTCGTAAAACTTGAGTGCATGTTCAAGTTCTTCTTCAGATTGAAGTCTCATCCATTTAGCAAAACCAGGAAGATTGCTGGCTTCGAAGTGAGAACTCATGGACAAATAGAGATAGGCTGAATACAGCTCATTTTTGATCTGTTCATTGAAGGCATTTTGCATGGATTGGGTAAGCATATGTTCTCCTTGTATTGAAGATTTTTTCAGTTGGACAGATTGTTTATCACTTATATAGAGTGTTACGCTTTATTCGCTTGAGAGTAAATTTATATGTGCTAATAGTTTAATATAAAAATTGCCTCTTGACAAAATAGAACTTATGTTCTAAAATAGGTCAACTTGCATTGCAATGAATCATAGAAATGTACAGGTACCTGAAAGTATAAATCTTAAATTGATCAGGATAGGAGGTTTCCAATGAACCCACCGGTCGCAAGAAGATTTAATATGCCATTCGTTGTTCGCAATGTTCGATTGCAACGTGGTTTAGCATTTGGGGTCATCATCATCGCAGCCTTGTTGTCTTTCGAGATATTTAATTACAGCACTACAGATTTTGCTCTCTCCGATTTACTGGGAGAACTAGAATTCTTTGGAATTCGCTGGGCTACCATATTAGCGATTGCCTTTTGTGGTATCGATTTTGCTGGCATCGCACGGCTATTTACACCAGAGGTCGGTGATGATGAGCCAACTGAGGTCTGGTATCTGTTTGGAGCATGGCTTTTAGCAGCCACGATGAATGCGATGCTGACCTGGTGGGGTGTATCCATCGCGCTCTTGCAACATGAGTCACTCGGAAATGCAGTGATTTCCAGAGAACAGCTACTGCGTGTCGTACCGATATTTGTTGCGGTGATGGTTTGGTTGATCCGTGTGCTGATCATTGGTACATTCTCGGTTGCAGGCGATCGATTGTTCAGCCAGGCTGATAAGCGTGTAAGAGGGCAATCTCCATTCTCATTGCGGAATACAAGGGTGAGACAAGTACCCCAAAATGCGCATATATCTGCGAAATCAGCTCAAGCTTTCAACCCAGCACCAAAACCAAGTCCAGGAGATGTTGTCTACTCTCGCCCTGAACCAACCTACCATCCAGTCTCAATGCAGGCTAGATCAGCAAGAAATGAATCAACTAATATTAGACGCTAAAAACACAAACAAAATGACCCTGAAGATGTGTATTTCTTCAGGGTCATTTATTGTTTGTATCACCCTGCGCCGCCTCGGTTGTGCTAGTCACACAATCATCATGTGCTAGAGGCAACCATACATAAAAAGAAGTGCCCATCCCAGGTTGAGAATCGACATCAATCTGACCCCTATGGTTGCGAATGATCCAGTAAGCTATCGAGAGACCTAATCCATATCCTTTGCCATCTTTTTGACGCGTGCGCGACTTTGATCCACGGTAGAAGCGTTCAAATATATGGGGGAGATCTTCTTGTGGTATTCCTTGACCTGTGTCTGTAATGACCACCCGTCCTCGCTCACCTACTTTGCCAATGCTCACCACCACGTCCCCACCCTCGGGTGTATATTGTATGGCGTTTCCAATCAAATTCACAAACACCTGTTTTAACCGATCCTGATCCCCACACACAAGCACCTGATCGATCTCACCAAGCTTTAAATTTAGACGATTATGCGTCAAAACTCGCATTTGCTGCATAACATCCAACAACAGCGTGTCTAACTCAACCAATCGAATGTTCAGGGGGAGTTTACCGGATTCTGCCTGTGCTAGGAGCAGCAAATCTCCCACCAGGCGGGTCAAACGATCCACCTCATTCTCAATGCTGTCCATCGATTCTATATCTATGCTATCCATCCTGCGCATCAAGTCCACATTACCGCGAATGACGGTTAAGGGCGTGCGCAGTTCATGCCCTACGTCAGCCAGAAAGCGCCTCTGCGTATTGAATAAGTTCTCCAAGCGTCCCAATGTTTGGTTGAAAGCCTGGATGAGCTGCCCTACCTCATCATCTGATGGACCTTGGTAGGGAATCCGCCTCGAAAGGTCATCGGCTTTGGTGATCTGTGTCGCCACCTGTGTGACGCCTTCCAACGGGGCTAATGCCTGGCGAGTGCTCATCCATCCTGCGATTCCAGCGATTCCCATCGCTGAAACGCTACCCACAACTAGCACCCACAAAAGCGCAAGCTGTGTAGTATCGATCACCGCTAGACTGGATGCCACTTGCAAGGATCCTGCCTTACGCCCTCCCGCACCGATCACCATCGGGACTGTAATCACCCTAAGATGTACGGATCCAATTGTGCTGTTCAATGTAGAATAGCGAAATACCGGTTCGCTATACTCTATCCCGATACTATCCAAAGGCGTAATAATTTGGGGAGTATTGGTGTATATCAGCTGTTCCTGACGCCCCCAAATTTGGAACAGCAATCCAGGGGCTAATTCAAGGTCTGGCGAATTTCTGACCCCTAAGACACCTTGGCTGTCGACGTAAATATTCGGCCAGATTTGCTCCACTGTATTTTGAAGCAGTCCATCCACCTGTGAAATCAGGCTGAAGCTCACTGCTCCGTATACCGCAGTGCCGAAAAGGAAAAGAATTCCCCCCACGATAGAAGTGTAGAGAACCGCTAGGCGGGTGCGTAGAGACATTCAAGTTTAGTTTGATTCGCGAAGTACATATCCCATCCCCCTGACTGTATGAATCAATCGAGGCTCGTTGATCTCTTCCAATTTCTGCCGCAGATAGCGAATATAGACCTCGATAATGTTGCTTTCGCCGCCAAAATCGTAGCCCCAAACCCGGTCGAAGATCATATCGCGGGTCAACACCTGCCGAGGATGGCGTAGAAACAGCTCCAACAACTCGTACTCTTTGGCAGTCAAAGAGATGATTCGCTCTCCTCGGGAGGCCTGACGCGTGCCAGTATCTAAGGAGAGGTCCGCAAATCGCAGTACTTGAGGTCGGCTGGGTTGAGAGCGACGAAGGAGAGCGCGTATGCGCGCCAGCAGCTCGTCCAGGTTGAAGGGCTTGACCATGTAGTCGTCGGCGCCCATGTCTAAGCCCATGATGCGATCGTTGACAGTGTCCTTGGCTGTTAGGATCAATATCGGTACAGGCCCGCCAGCCCTGAGCCGCCGGCATATCTCTAGCCCGTCGATGCCCGGGAGCATTAGATCCAGCACGACCAGATCTGGCGGGTTATCGCGGGCAATGTTCAATCCAATAGTGCCGTCTGCTGCTGTGTCAACCTGATAGCCCTCATAAGCCAATCCCCGTCTCAAGAATTTGAGGATAGCCTCGTCATCTTCGATTACTAGAATACGCGAGCTCATACTGTTCTCCTGTTCACAATATACCACAAGGCATTATCAGAAAAATGTGGGTCATGGTAAATGCTGTGGTGAGAGGTTGCCTTATGCATGGAAATTTGTCATAAACTTAATAGGTTTATCCTGGGATTGCTGCTCGAAGCGCGGCAATATTCTCCTCAATGCTCGCAGCGGAATTGAAGACCGATGTGCCACACACCAGTACATTTGCGCCAGCCCGCACGATCTCGGGAACGTTGCTTGGACGGATGCCTCCATCGACCTCTACATCAACATGCGACAGGCCGCGGGCGTCCAGCATGTGACGCAAACGGGTGATCTTATCAGTGCTGCTGGAGATATAACTCTGTCCCCCAAACCCGGGGTTGACAGACATCACCAGAACGAGG
>DATCYX010000122.1:0-3567 GCA_036526235.1 Anaerolineales bacterium
AGATCGTATCGTACGGTCGGTCTAGCGCATTGCAGTGTTGGCGCAGGGCTGCTAGCTTGGTGCGCACATCATCGGTCGAGCGTACACCGCCGGCGAAATCAAGAGATGTCAGGTTGCAGGCATCGGCATATTGAGCCACCTGCCGCAGCGTGACGCGCTCCCCGCCTCCGGCAATCAGGAGCGGAGGGAACGGGCTCTGGAGTGGCGGGGGCGACACCTGCGCCTGCTCGGTCTGGAAATAGCGCCCCTGATAGGTGAAGTGGCTCTCTCCACACGCCCCCCGGATGATCACCAGCGCCTCTTCCAGGGCTGCTTGCCGCTCCGGCACCGGCAGGAAGGGGATACCCAGGCTGGCGAACTCGTTAGCGTCCCAGCCGATGCCCAAACCCAGGATAGCGCGCCCTGCGCTCAGGTGATCCAGGTCAGATAACAATCTAGCGGTCATCAGCGGGTGGCGGTAGAGGACGCAGCTGACCAGCGAACCAAGGCGGATACGCTGGGTAGCCATTGCCAGGGCAGCCAGGTGCAACCATGGTTCGGGTCCCCGGGCGGGGTGGTCGCCGATGAGAAAGGTGTCGTAACCCAGCCCTTCAGCCAGCTGTCCAAGGGCGTGTAATTGCTGGGTTCTTTCGGTGCTGACCCCGCGCGGGAACACCTGCAGGCCGAAGCCGATATGCTGGCGGTGTTCCTCGACCCAAGGGGAGAGGGGCCAATGGGTTTGCATCGACTATCCTCCATACTCACTCATTGTGGGATATGAGCGTATTATACCTTCTGCATAGAGCAATCGCAGTAGGTCGATTTCCCACCACTGGAGGGGAAAATTGGGGTCTATGGGTGGGGGCATTCCCCACCCATAGACCCCAATCCCCGCTTTGCGAGATTGTGCAAGCCCGTCTGAGCCTGCTTTCTGCACGTATAAGACAGAAATTGTTGATTTTGGAGATATAATAGGCGACGCACTCTTTGGGAGACGATTTGTGAGAAAACATATTCTAAAAGCCTCAATACCAGTTTTGATTGCCTGCCTTTTGATCGTTGTGCTATTGGTTCTGCCGGGTATCTCTAAAATTCACAATAACTACCTAGGAGTCACCGGGCCAGCCGCAGTAGGCATGGCACAAACAACTCCTATCACCTCGACGGTTTACCTGCCCTTGATAGTCAGCCCGGGTTTATCAACCAGTCGAGTCGTGGTCGATAACCATCAGGCTTTCGATAAGTGTGCCCTGCCATCCCTGCAGCAGATGCAAACCTGGTGGGATAAAAGCCCCTACTGGGTGCATAACCTCTACATTGGCGGGATCAGCTTCGCTTGCCGGAACAACCCCTTAGATGAGGCCTGGATCAAAGCAGCAGCTAAACAGGGCTGGTCATTTATCCTCACCTGGGTAGGCCCGCAGGCGCCCTGCACTTCCTACAAATATCGCATGAGTTCTTCCACCAGCACGGCCTACCAGCAGGGCAGGTCGGAGGCGGATTTAGCCAATACCGCGGCGGTTAACCTTGGAATAACGGGCGGCAAGATAATTTACTACGACGTAGAGAGTTATTCCAGCGCTGACACTGCCTGCCGCAATGCTGTAAAAAGTTTCATGCGTGGCTGGGTGGAACGGCTGCACGAGCTGGGAGCGAAGGCTGGCGGATATGGATCCCCATGCACCTCCTTCCTCAGCGATTGGGCTACCAACAACCCCGCACCAGATGACGTCTGGATCGCTTACTGGAAACTACCGCCTGAATATGATCCTGCTGCGAGCGTCTGGAATGTCCCCTGCCTTTCCAACTCGCTGTGGACTGATCACCAGCGCCTGAGACAGTACACCGGGGGACATTCCGAGACCTGGGGCGGGGTATCTATGACCATCGACAGCAACGTGTTGGATGGTGAAATCGTGACATTCAAACCCCCGCCCTCTCCGTCTTTGGCTGATGGTACGCAATCGGACTCCCAGCGTCTCGGTACCCCGCAGATACGGGATATGGGCACCCTCTCGCCTGAGAGTGGGTGGGTATTGGCCGGTGATCGGCTCTTCTTGATGCGGCAGGCTGGGCCAAGCTGGCAGGAAATCACGCCAGGCTTGGATAGCGCGCTTGGTATCCTGGCGGTGAACTTCCTGGATTCCCAGCAGGGTTGGCTGGTCCGGCGCACTCAAGAGCCCGCTCCGTGGGGAGGCCTGGCGATCTCTCGCACGGATGATGGAGGCTCTAACTGGCAGGACTTCCCCTTGCCGGCTCACATGAGCGAGGCCTCTTCGCCGGTCGTGGCTGCTTATCTGGATTTCATCGACGCTAACCTGGGGTGGCTGGCGCTCAAGCTTCAAACGGGCAGCAGTTTTAGCCTGGGCAGGCTCTTCGTGACCCAAGATGGCGGCCGCACCTGGGAAGAGCGTTCGATCCCGCTCGGCGAGGCGGTTAAATTCCTGGATGCTCAGCGGGGCTGGGTTGCTGGAGGTCCTTCTGGAGAGCTTCTCTATCGAACGGTGGATGGCGGGCGCACCTGGCAGCCACAGAGCTTGTCATATCCTGACTCCATGGCGTCCGCGCGGGCGCTGGTTGGGTTACCGCAATTTCAGAATGACCTTGAGGGGGTTCTTCCGGTGACAATGAGCGGCTCTCCAGATTCCCACTTTGCTCTGTTTGAGACTCGTGACGGCGGCGAAAGCTGGAGCCTGGCGACCAGACTAGAACTCGATCCCGGCGTAGAACCGGCCAGCCCGTTGCCATTCAGCCTGGGTGGGGGCAGCCGCTGGTGGGTTGGCTCATCTGGAACGGCGCGCCTGTACACGGCTGGCGAGCCGTCTGCCCTTCCATCGGCTGGCTTGCCTAGCGGGGTTATCGCCCTGGACTTCGTCACTGACCAGTCTGGTTGGGCCTTTGCTCAGGAGGGTTCTTGCCAGGGGTATAAACCGCCCTCCGGGCTGGGTACGCCGCCCGGTGCGGAGCCTTTCCAATGCGTACAGCGCTCTCGCCTGCTGGCGACTTCGGATGGCGGGCTTTCTTGGACAGAGATTGCAGTGCCCTAACTCAGGTCGCGGTAGTTCCACATTTAAGCGTAGATACCTTCGGGCAGGCTACCCAATTCGCTCATTTCTCCCCCTTCCCTCTGAGGTTCAACCTTCCCAATCCGGAGGTTGGGAGCGGCGTTCGCGCTTAATCATGCTGCGGCGCTTCTTTTCTGCCAGACGTGCTACCCGAGCGGCGGCGCTGGGGCGGGTCTTCTTGCGCGGGGTAGGCTCTTCGAGCGCCTTTTGAATCAGCGCCACCAGCCTTTGGGTGGCATCCAGCCGGTTCCCCTCCTGCGTGCGGTAGCGACGGGCGTCGATCACCAGCACACCACTCTCCGTCATGCGTTTGCCTGCCAGCTTCGCCAATCGCTCCTTCACCACGTCGGGCAGGGACGGCGATTGGCGCACATCGAAATATAGCTTGATGGCGCTGGCGACTTTATTGACATTCTGTCCCCCCGGCCCGGAGGCGCGAATGAAGTCGAAGCGCAGCTCATTGTCTTCCAGGCTCAAAGTAGGTGTGATCTCGACCATGAGGCAAGTATATCATCTGGCGGTA
>DATCYX010000123.1:0-3614 GCA_036526235.1 Anaerolineales bacterium
ATCATAGTCACCACGCCAATATGACGGTCATGGATGCGCTGGAGAGCGTTGATATCAATATCCAATATGCTGACGTGTGCGCCCATTCCTAAGAAGCCTTGTGTGGCACAGGTGCCCACGACTCCAGCCCCGATAATTACCACTTCGGCTGGGGGGACACCGACAATCCCTCCAAGAAGAATACCCTTTCCGCCAGCTTCATTTTGTAATAGCCTGGCAGCTACTTGAGGGGCCATCTGACCACCGATTTGCGCCAGAGCGTGGCGAACTGGAACGCGACCATTGGGAAGCTGGATCTGTTCCAAGGCGATGGCAGTAATTTCGCTTTCCAGAAGTGCGTCAATTTTATCTTTGCGAGCAGAATTCAAGTGCAACAATCCGGCGAGTGCGGTGCCCGGGCGCAGCCATTGGATCTCTTCCAAGATGGGTCGGGAAACCTTGATGAGCAGGTCGGAACGGCCGAAGACTTCGTGCGGGGAATAAACGATTCTGGCGCCAGCTTGTTCGTATTGCACATCGCTAAAACCAGAACCCAGTCCAGCTTCATGCTCAACATAACACTTATGCCCGTCCTTTACCAACATTTGAATGGCGTTCGGTGTCAGGCCGACGCGGAACTCGAATGGGCGACGCTCTTTTGGGACCCCAATATTCATGGGTTACCTCACTATATTATTGTGCTGCTCCAAGCAGCTTCACAAGGATGGCTTTTTGTGCATGCAGCCGATTGTGTGCCTGTGGGAAGAGGGCCGAGTGAGGTCCGTCGGCAACTTCGTCAGTGATTTCCTGGCCGCGGTGGGCAGGCAGACAGTGCAGCACGATCACATCTGGCGCAGCCTCAGAAACGAGCTGCTGGTTCACCTGGAATGGGGGGAAAACTCGCTCGCGAATCTGGGTTTCTTCTTCCTGCCCCATGCTGGTCCAGGTATCGGTATAAATCACATGTGCATCTGTCACAGCTTCATGAGGATCGCGCAGCAATCTGATCTGGCTCCCGCTCGTGGCGGCAAATATCTTGGCTTTATCCACTGCAATGGGGTTTAGATCATAGCCTTCGGGGCTTGCAAGTGTAAAATTGGCACCCAGCTTGGTGCAGATGTGCATAAGTGAGACAGCTACATTGTTGCCGTCTCCTATGAAAGTAACATTCAAGCCTTTCAGGCGACCAAACTTTTCTTGGATGGTCAAGGCGTCCGCCATAGCCTGGCATGGATGGTTGTAATCGCTTAGTCCGTTGATGACGGGAACACTAGACCAGCGGGCAAGCTCTAATATGTGCTCGTGGTTAAAAACTCGCGCCATGATGGCATCAACGTACCCAGACATCACACGGGCAACATCTGCGATTGATTCGCGCTTTCCAAGGCCAATTTCCGCCGGAGATAGGTATAGAGCATCACCTCCCACATGTCGCATAGCCATGTCAAACGAGACGCGCGTGCGCAAGCTAGGCTTTTGAAAGATCATTCCAAGCACTTTGCCTATTAATAGAGGAGGATTGCCCCCCTTTTGCCATTCTGTTTTTAATCTCACTGCCAGGTCGAGCATTTCCTGTAGATCTTGAGAGGAATAATCCGAGACAGATATGAAATCTTTCATTATGGTTTTCTCCATCAAATTGAGGTTGCCATCGCAGTATATCATATCGGATAAGGGTAGAAATGTGCTATAGGGCAGTGATTGATTTGATTAAAGTCACGAATGCCTACATAGACTACCTGATGCTATAATCATTTTCTATCACCGTCTTTCGTCAAAGTGAGAGTTTTTGGGAAGTGCTATGAAATTAAAAATTTTAGTAGTAGATGATGATGAGCTGGTGCGTCATACCATAGAAGAATTGCTGTGGTTGGAGGGCTATGAAGTTGCAGCTGTTGAAACTGGAGAAAATGCTATTAGCAAGCTTCAAAGTGAAGCCTTCGATCTGGTTTTGCTGGACCTGAAGTTACCGGGGATAGATGGATTGGATGTAATCCGTCATATCAACCGGGCCACCCGAGATACCAAATTTATCGTGCTCACTGGACATGGATCCTTGGAATCGGCTATTGAAGCTTTGCGACTGGGAGCACATGATTACATATTAAAACCAGTCACATCGCACGTCATACTTAAGAGCATCGAGGGTGCATTAGCACAGCTTGCAGAAGAAAAAAGCAAGCGGGTATTGCTTGAACAATTGGAGAGATCCATCAAGCGCTTGAGGGATATGGAGGGATTAGATAAAAGTTTGATTGTGGAGCAGCAAACCATATCCATAGACGATGGGATTGCCTTGGATATTGCCCGAAGAGTTATATATCGTGGCAAACAGCGGGCGAATCTGACGCCCACAGAGGGAAAATTTATCAAGGTATTGCTTGAGAACCGGGGTCGGGTCCTCTCTCATCGCGAATTGGTATTCATGGTTTATGGCTATGAGACCACGGATTGGGAAGCTCCTGTCGTGCTTCGACCTTTGGTCAGCCGCTTGCGTCGCAAGCTGGCTGTATTTTCGGGCGGCAAGGAATGGATCAAGAATATCCGTGGCACAGGGTATCTTTTTGAGTCTGGTGCAGGGGAAAAAACGCAAGATTGAAGTACCGGCTTGCTCAATCCGGTACATTCTTATTTGGATAGGAAACCTTAATTGGGATTTCAACATAGCGAAGCCAGCTCAGCCAGCCTGCCGAATGGTTTTTCTTTGACGTTGGATTTTCAAATATGATCATGACCAAGCTGAGAATTAATAATGCCGCTCCAAACCATTGCATGGGGCTGAATCGTTCGCCTAACCATAGGTAGGAGAAAGCCACCGCTACCAGTAGTTCGCCCAATCCAATAAGCGCAGTTTGCATCCCCCCCAGATGCTTTACGCCCAGGAATAGCATCAACCGCGACATAAAGGTTACTGTGGTTAGCCCGAGGATAGGCAGCCACACTTTCTCTCCTGATGGTATCGCGCCCGCTTCGGAGAAAAGGTAAACAGGTACTACAATTGCACTCATTGACAACAAGGTGTAAAGCGTCACGGTAGGGGCGGGCATATCATACAGCACGCGTTGATTGATTGGGATATGCAAAGCGTATAATGCTGCTGCGACGAGCATCTGCCCAGATCCCAAAAAATCGATTTGTCCACTTTTTGCCTGAGTGAGCAGGAAGACGGCCGGGATAGCTAGCAGCAAGCGAGTAAGTGTTAGCCTTCCTGGTGGCTGTTTGTCTAGAGATACCCATAGAATTAGGAAAATGGGATAGAGCGAGAATAGCATGTGGCCAATGCTGGCATCAATCCTACCCAGCGCACTATAATAGAATAAAGATCCAAGACCGTTTGTCCAACCTGCCAGCAGGCAACCAAGTAGTCCTGCTGGGTAAATATATAGATATTTACGATTAAAGATAAGCATTACGATGAAGAGCAAGATGGCAGCAAAAATCGTTCGGAACGCCACGACTGCTAAAGGAGAAGCGCCACTTAGGATGGCCTGCTTGCCAAACACTGGTGTAGTTCCGAGGAAGAGAGCTGACGCGAGTGCTGCGTAAATCCCTTTGGTCCGCGCGTCCTTCCCCCAAGTTGACGGCTGAAGTTTGATGCCTGTGAATAAACCTGGTAAGGAAGTCAATTTAATGGC
>DATCYX010000124.1:0-2573 GCA_036526235.1 Anaerolineales bacterium
AAACCAGCCTCCATACTGCAATACAGGAGATCACTCATGAATATTGGGGACAAGCTCACCTGGGCTTATCGATCACTGTTCATTTTGATGCTAATATGGCTGCGCCTTATTGAAACTTATATTCCCTTCTGGGGTATCTGGATCGTGTGGGGGATCATTGTCTTTATAATTTTTTACCAACCGTTCAAAAGAAAACAGCTCCAACCAAAGCCTCAGGAGGAAGGTAGACAAGAGGCGAAACCATGACCACGTTAACCCTTAAGAACGTGTGGAAAATTTATGAGGGTAACGTCCTTGCCGTTAAGGATGTTACCCTCTCGATTAATGAAGGGGAATTCTTCGCTCTGCTCGGTCCTTCCGGGTGTGGAAAATCATCCACACTTCGCATGATCGCAGGCTTGGAAAAGTTAACGAAGGGTGAAATTTGGTTTGACCATACCTTAGTCAATGAACTGGAGCCGCGCGAGCGAAACATCGCTATGGTCTTCGAAACATACGCTCTCTATCCATATCTAAATGTCTTCGAAAACATCGCCTTTCCACTACGAATACGAGGCTGGAGCAAAAAACAAATCGACGAGAAAGTTCATTGGGCAGCAGAATTTTTAGGTATCACTGATCTGTTGCAAATGCGGGTTCGCGGATTGAGTGGCGGTCAAATGCAAAGTGTAGGCATTGGACGGGCCATCGTGCGTGAACCATCGATCCTGTTAATGGACGAGCCCATCTCACACCTAGAAGCTAGGCAACGCGCTCGCATGCGCGAAGAATTGGTCGATCTGCAAAAGCGACTGGGGACAACCTCTATCTACGTAACCCACGATCAAGTGGAAGCCATGACAATGGCGACGCGCATCGCCGTCATGAATTTAGGCGAATTACAACAGGTGGGCACACCCAAAGAGGTATACGAGCAACCCCAGACCGAATTTGTCGGCGGCTTTATTGGCGAGCCACCAATGAACTTCACGGATTGTGATATCCGCCAGGAGAATGGCAGTTATTTTGCCGAGTCGCCATCCTTCAGGGTCCCTCTAGGCGAGGCATTGGGGACGAAACTAAAATCTTATGATGGCGGCAGGTCCGTCCGGATGGGCATTCGTCCAGAGAGTATTCGCGTCAGCATGGAAGAAATGGCCGATAGTTTCCAGGCCAGCGTTTATGTCCTAGAACCTCAAGGGGAACGATCCATTCTGACGGCTCGCTTGAGTCAAGGCGAATTTTTCCTGGTCGAAGTCCCTCCAAATTTCGAGGCTGACCCAGATACGGTTATCTACATGCAATTTCAAGAGCCGATCCACTTATTCGACAAAGCCAATGGAAGAAACCTGTTCTACGTCTGAGCAGGCTCATTCCGTATGGCACGGAGGATTAGATGGCAAGCGTTATTATAGAGAACTTATTTAAGCAATATAAAGGTGGCGAAATCCAGGCGCTAAAAGGTGTCAACCTGACCTGCGATGATGGCGAATTTTTTTGTATATTAGGACCCGCTGGTGCTGGGAAAACCACCTTAATTAAGCTGATTGCAGGCATTGAAGCAGCGGATGATGGCAAAATCAGGATCGGCAATCAGGATGCTACCGACAAATTACCCATGGACCGGGACATCGCGGTAGCTTTTGAAACCTATGCCCTATACCCACAACGCACTGTTCGCGAGAATCTTGCGTTTCCTTTGCAAGCACCTTCACGCAGAAATGAGTGGACAAAGGAGGCTATAGAAACACGCGTGGTAGAGATTGCCAATATCCTGGGGATTGGTGAGCTACTTGAGCGCTACCCGCGCCAATTATCGGGCGGGCAACGACAGCGGGTAGCTTTAGGGCGCGCCCTGGTTCGCAAACCTCAGGCATATCTTCTCGATGAGCCCATCGCTCATTTAGATGCAAAATTGCGCCATCGCATGCGTGGCGAGCTCAAACGCATTCAAATGGAATTAGGTATCACCACGATCTACACAACCCCAGATCAATTGGAAGCCTTATCTCTGGCAGACAAGATGGTTGTACTTAACCAAGGAAAAATTGAGCAATTCGGCACCCCCACTGAAATCTATAAATATCCAGCCAATGTCTTCGTTGCTCGTTTTGTTGGCGATCCTCCAATGAATATATTGGATGCTAATCTGGATGCGGATGGGATCACCTTCCAGGGGCTTGGCCGCCTGCCATCAAATGAAACTTCGAAAAGAGTTTTGAAACATTCCGCCAACAATGGAAACATATTAATTGGTATCCGTCCCAGGGACCTTGAGCTATTGCCCTCGAGCGCAGAG
The DNA here is from genome assembly GCA_036526235.1 of Anaerolineales bacterium. Taxonomy (GTDB): domain Bacteria; phylum Chloroflexota; class Anaerolineae; order Anaerolineales; family UBA4823; genus DATCYX01. The sequence goes on from DATCYX010000124.1 coordinate 2,279, forward strand.
AAAAGTTGGGTAACAGCAGAAGTAAGACACGTTCAAATACTTGGAGAGACATGCATCGTTTCGTTTAATGCTGGACCATTTGATTTACGCTCACGCTTAGCCACTAGCCAGGCTCCTGAACGGGGTCAGAAGGTTGGGGTTTTCATAGACCCAGAGACATTTCACTATTTCGATCATCAATCCCACCAGCGGATTGACAATCATGTTAACTAGCGCACCATCTTTGTAGAAGAGGAGCTAACATATGAGCAGCAAACGTTACATTTGGTGGTGGGTATTACCTGCGGCAATTTTA
>DATCYX010000125.1:0-7583 GCA_036526235.1 Anaerolineales bacterium
GCATGCCGTCAGCAAAAGCAAGCTTACAAACACAAGACATACAGAGATTTTCATATAAATTCCAGACCCATAAACTAACTGACCAAAGCATATCATTGATCAATAATATGTCAAGCCCAGTAACCTCAGAATTGGATCAAGATCCGTATACATTCCAACATGTTATCTCAAAGATATACAACGTGATTACCCAAGCAGGCTGGGGAGTCTCCATTACCTGCACGGCGTGAAATTGCCGCACGAGATATAACCACAACCGGTGTCCAAACGGTCTTACAAAGATCATCGCCATTGATGAGATCTTTATGCCATGTTATATTGATGACCATCAGCGTTTGGAGGCAACATTGCGGTATAACATCCAATCGAATATAACCGCTATATTCATTCTGATCGCAGGAGTAGGCTGGATTTGGCTGAGTAAAGCATTCCCTGATGATTTATCGGTCGATGGCAAGATTGCGCCGCGTGCGGGCTTTCTGGCGCCGGATTTTAGCCTTCTGGATCGAGACAGTAATCAAATAACTTTATCGGAGCTTCGCGGCCGGCCAGTGATCATCAACCTATGGGCAAGTTGGTGCATTCCATGCCGCGAGGAAATGCCTGCCCTCGAACAAGTACATCAAGCATATAAAGACCAAGGTCTGATCGTACTGGCAGTAAATGCCACCAATCAAGACAACCAGCAAGCAGCCATTCGTTTCTCTGACAATCTTGGACTCACTTTCCCGATTCTTTTCGACACGCAGGGCAGTGTCTCCCAGGCTTACCGTCTGCAATCCCTACCAACCACCTATTTTGTAGATCAAAATGGGATCATCCAGGAAGTTGTGGTTGGCGGCCCAATGGCAGAAGCATTACTCCGAGTGCGTGTAGAAGCACTCCTGGAGGATGCTTACCCATGATGCCGGTATTGCAGATCGGACCAATTGCTCTGCCTATGCCCGCTTTAATTGTCCTACTGGGGATATGGCTGGGGCTCGCGCTTGCTGAACGTTTTGCCGCACGCAATCGTTTAACTGGCGACTACATTTTCAACTTGGCTCTCACAGGCTTAGTTGTTGGCTTGGTTGCGGCGCGTTTGGGATATGTTTTACGCTATCCGTATGCTTTTTCAGAAAATATTATGGATGTTTTTTCTCGCAATCTGGGATTGTTTGATACACAAACTGGCTTTGTCGTGGGGCTGATCGCATCCGCGATCTATGCACAACGCAAGCAAATTTCATTGAAAGCCACGCTTGATGCACTTACTCCGGCATTTGCTGTTTTCAGCATTGCACTCAGCCTTTCCCACATAGCTTCAGGAGATGCTTATGGCTCGCCAGCAACTTTACCTTGGAGCATTCAATTATGGGGAGCTCAACGCCATCCGAGCCAAATTTACGAAACGCTCGCTGGAATCGCCATACTAGGATATCTGTGGCCATCCCACAAACATCTCGCAAACCTAAAACCCGGTGAATATTTCCTTAAATTCGTTATAATGAACTCCGCAGCTCGATTATTTCTAGAAGCCTTTCGTGGCGACAGCGCCGTTACCCTGGGCGGGTATCGAGCTGCGCAGATCATTAGTTGGCTAATCCTGGCCGTTTGTCTATACGCAATCAAGCGCTTAAGAACTACTCAAGGTCCACCATAAGGAGAACACATGTCTTCTCAGCTTAGCTTTTATATTCCCCTAAATATCTCATATGACGAAGCTCTCGAGGCGGTTGTCAAAGCGCTAAGTGCAGAAGGATTTGGTATCCTGACTCGCATTGATGTCAAGGCGACATTGAAGGAAAAGATCGGCGTCGAGTTTCGCCCATATACAATACTAGGAGCTTGCAACCCCCCATTAGCCCACCGAGCTCTCTCATCCGATCCCGAGACAGGGATGCTACTTCCGTGCAATGTCACCGTAGAAACCAGTGAAGCGGGTGGGTCTATTATCCGCATCGTGAATCCCCAAACTCTGCTATCAATCGGGTCGCTCTCTGAGGACCCCGAATTAGCCGCAGTCGCCAAAGAAGCTCACACTCGCCTGGAGCGCGTCGCCCAAACACTTAAACAGACGTGAGTCTATCTGGCAAGCATGTTTTAATTACCGGTTCAGCCCGCCGTGTTGGGCGTATCCTGGCTCTATCAGTTGCGCAAGCTGGAGGGATTGTATTCATCCATCATGCTCACTCTCCTGAAGATGCCGAAAATGTACGCCAGGAGATTATCGACCTGGGTGGACAGGCATATATACTACAGGCGGACCTGCTTGATCCGTCAATGGCACAGAAATTAATTGATCAAGCGAGTACCTACGGTCCGTTATATGCTTTGGTGAATAATGCGGCCATCTTTGAACCACTTTCGTGGGAGACCACAGATCTTGAATCCTGGAACCGACACCTGGCCCTCAATTTATCCGCCCCATTTCTCCTCAGCCAGGCTTTTGCACGCTCGCACACGGAGCTGACCGTAGGTCGTATTGTCAATATCTTAGATTGGCGCGCCCTGCGCCCTGGGCCAGACCACTTCCCATACACCATCAGCAAAGCAGCCTTAGTAGCCCTCACTCGATCCCTAGCAATAGCCTTATCCCCGCAGATCACTGTGAACGGGATTGCTTTAGGCGCGATACTCCCCCCCACTCATCCAGTTGACTTAAGAAAAGTCATCCAGCATGTACCCGCTGGTCGATGGGCAGACCCAGAGGAAGTCGGTGACGCGCTAATTTTTCTTCTGGAAGGACCGAGCTACATCACGGGTGAAATTATCCACTTGGATGGTGGGCGGCACCTCGTATAGAGCACATACTTTCTACCAACGGAAAATCTGACTAAGTATCAGAGCCACTTTTCGTGAAACCAGGAAGGCGTCATTATGGATAAGATAATCATAAAAGACCTGTTAGCTCGGGGTGTGATTGGTGTGAATGAGTGGGAGCGCCAAGTCACCCAGGATATACTGATGAACATCGTAATATTCAGCGACGTACGCAAGGCGGGCAAAACCGACGATCTTACCTATAGCGTAGATTATCGAAAAATTGCCAAGCAGGCCGTTGTTCTAGCTGAGACTGCTAAACGGTTGACCGTTGAAGCTCTGGCTTCAGACATCGCAAGTATGTGTCTAGAAGATGCTGGTGTATTGAAAGTCCAAGTTCGGGTAGAAAAGCCAGGCGCGATACGTTTTGCACGCTCAGTGGGCGTTGAAATTGAACGTAGTAGAGATGGATGAGCATCAATATATCTTAGGTCTCGGGTCCAATATTGATCCAGTAACGAACCTGCATCGAACTGTAGAAATGCTCCGTCAAGAGGTAACCGTCGATAATATTTCCACCATTTGGGTGACCAAACCAGTTGGCGAGGCAGGGCCAGATTTTCTTAATGCAGCTGTTCAAATAAAATCTACCCTGGAACCTAATACATTAAAGTCGCAGGTCCTCCGCCCTATCGAAGCCAAGCTAGGGCGGATAAGAACAAAACAAAAAAATTCCCCCCGCACAATCGACATAGATATTCTGTTCGCAGATGATCAAATTGTTGATGATGAGGTGTGGGAATATACACACAAAGCCCTTCCCCTGGCTGAATTGAAACCTGACCTGATCCATCCAACTACAGGGGAAACTTTGGAAATCTTGGCTCGCAGGTTATTGCGCTCCACGCCACTCGATCACCGTCCGGCAATTCTTAAACTCAATAAGATTTAAATCTCAATTGGGGAACTCTCCAGCCAATTTATAGATGGGGACTAAAACATTGGCGCAGCCCCGCGTGATATATTATCCAAGAACTCCTGTCGAGTGGCTATATTTTTACGAAAATAACCTAACATAGCCGAGGTTGTCATGCGGGCATCGTGTTTCTTAACCCCACGCATTGCTGTACAAAGGTGAAGACCTTCAACAACTACCGCGACCCCTGCTGGATGGAGCAATTCGTCTAAAAATTCAGCAATCTGCCGGGTCATTCGCTCTTGAACCTGTAACCTGTGGGCGAACATGTCTACCAATCGAGGTATTTTTGACAGACCCAATACTCTTCCCTTTGGCAAGTAAGCTACATGTGCTCTTCCAAAAAATGGAAGCATATGGTGCTCGCAGAGACTATAGAATTCGATGTCGCGAACCAGCACCATTTCATCATACATCACTTCAAACAAAGCATCATTGACAATTTCGATGGGGTCCATGCGGTAACCATCTAGTAACTCAGCATACATGCGGGATACCCGCTCAGGTGTGCGAATTAAACCCTCCCGGTCGGGATCTTCCCCAATTGCTTGTAACAATTGAATTACCGCGTCCTTAATTGAATCATGGTCTATTTCTCCATCCTGACGCAGATCAGCAATCTTATACAGCAGCTCAAATTGTGTATCCATAATGATCCTTAGCATTCTTATATAATTTTGCGCCTAGTGTAACACCTCTCATCGCCAAGCGTCAACGCGGAGGCATACAAAGGAAACTGCATGAAGTAGAGCCTTTCTCTACAAACAAAAACGAAAATGTTGCAGTTAAGAAAAATTCGTTATAAAATGATTCTATCAGTGAGAGGCAGATTGATGGAACTGACAAACATCCTGCGTAAGGCAGAACTTTTTAACGGACTTTCGGAAGACGAGCTCCAACACGTCGCATCATTATGTGGGGAGAGACGCTTGGCGCGAGGTGAGATTCTTACAACACAAGGGGTTCGGGGCGACGAGCTATTTATCGTCACCGAAGGTTTGGTTGAGGTGCTCATCACAGAGAGTCAAAAGGATTCTCACAAAATAATCGTCAACTTAGGTAAGGGGCAGCTCATCGGCGAAATGTCATTGGTTGATAAAGGGCCTCGCTCGGCAACTGTCCGAGCCATTACTGAACCTACTTTAGTTCAGGTTATCCAGAGGGATCAGTTTGAAGCTTTATGTGAGCAGAATACCCACATCGGATATATTGTGATGCGAAATATTGCCACAGATCTCTCTTTCAAACTACGTCACCGCAATCTGAGTGAAGGAAAGTAGGTGATGACCGTCTATAAAGTTAGCTATGTGGTCACGGGTAGTGAGCACCCTGGAGCCATTGTGAATCTCGACCATGCTCCCGCAGTTGGCGAACACATCACCCTGGGGGATCACAAATTTGAGGTTATCGAAGTGTTGAATCTAGTGCCCCCGCGTGGCGATTTTCATTACATTCACGCTACAATCAAGCTAGTAGCAACTTTCCAAGATTGATTTCCCAAAGAAGAATTACTAAAATCAATCCCCCTTCTACTCGGAAGGGGGATTTTGAAATATTGAGATTTACTCAAACTTTGGCTAGATATTGCATACAATCAGCCAACATCGGGTTCGATCAGGCCATAATTGCCATCTCGCCTTTTATAAAGCACATTGACCGAATGGGTATTCGCATTGTAGAAAACGAAGAAGTTCTCGTGTCCTAGCAATTGCATTTGCTCAAGGGCTTCCATCTCATCCATGGGGTGGAGAGTAAATCGCTTCCTGCGGGCAATCATCGGCCCCAATTCACCACTTTCTTCTTCGATCTCTTCAACTACCTGGGGAACAACCTCAGCGGCACTCCTCCCGTCACCACGCCCTCTGTAGCGCTTGCCTTTATATCGCTCAATCCTGCGTTGCATTTTATCCAAAGCGATATCAAGAGCGGTGATGATGTCGTCAGAACGCTCTTCCGAGCGCAATATAAATCCTTTGCCGCGGACTGTAATTTGTGCCACTTGTCGATCAGACGCGCTGCGAGCCGATTTCACATAAGCGACGTCAACCCTTGCCTCCTCAATCCCAGATAAGTATCGATCTAATTTCGAAATCTTTTTACTAACATAAGTTCGGATGCGATCCGTGACATCCATATTCCTACCATAAACTTGTACATCCATGGACATTTTTTCCTCCTATATCATCGTATAAAATGCCATTCAATGCTCGCCACTAAATAAACCTTATAATAACTGAAACATATCATAAGAATGGTTAGCAGTTGTACTCCATATCTAATTATAAAGCCCGCGCCAGTGTAAGGCAATAAATTTCCATAGCTCCAGCAGTCCTCAAAGCGTCGGCACAAGCGTTCAAGGTAGCCCCACTCGTCGTTACGTCGTCCACAACAAGGACTCGCTTCCCAGCTACCACCTGCTGATCAGATTTGAATGCTCCATGAACGTTCTTGCGTCGCTCTTCCACATTGAGACCTACCTGAGAGCGCGTCTCTCTGGTTTTGATTAAGGCCTTTGGACAATAATTGACACCAAACCTCAATGCTATCGGTCGAGCCAATAGTGCTGCTTGATTATATCCTCGCTCAGCCTTCCTGGAAAGACTGATTGGAACAGGTACAATGATATTAATACTCCAGCCCGAAACTTCAAGGCAATCAATTAGCGGGCGCGCTAATAAATCACCCAGTGCAATGTCATGATTGTACTTCAAGCGATGAATCGAATTTCGTAAGGGACCAGAATAATATGCCCAAGATCTCAACGCAGAATAAATTGGAGGATGTTCCTTGCATCTAGCGCAGGTTCCCTCAGCTTGCTGGGAGTTTCCGCAATGAGCACAAATTGGAGGGTTGATTAGTGCGGTTTCGCGCTGACAATTAGCACACCAGCGCGTACCTTCTTTCCCACACCCCCCGCAATGAGGCGGTAATAGCCAGTCCAGCCCTGTCCACAGCCATTGGTAGAGACGGTAAGCAGGGCGTCCTGCTTCGTATGTCTTAGCCACCAAAAAACACAGATTTTAATGCCGAACGCAATAACATGAGAACTGCCGGCGTCATCAATACAATGCAAATAGATGGAAAGATTAATATAGCCATAGGAATTAGCATCTTGATTGGCGCCTTATGGGCTTCTTCTTCAGCCAACTGGCGTCTTTTTATTCGCATCTGGTCCGATTGGATGCGCAACACCTTTGCCATGCTAACGCCAAGCTGCTCACTTTGGGTAACTGCAGCAACGAAACTGGTCATTTCACCCACACCCATGCGATCGGACATGTCCCGCAGCGCTTCTCGTCGCAATTTACCCAGTTGGATCTCCTTAAGTACCCGACCAAAGGCTAACGATAGTTCATTATCCCATTTCTCATAAACTTTTTGCATTGCCCCATCAAAGCCTAGACCCGCTTCCACGCAGATTGTTAATAAATCAAGGGCATCTGGCATGGCTTTGCGAATCTCTTTCTGGCGTCTCTGGATTTTGCTAATTAGAAACATCTCCGGTAAGAAGAAGCCTAGTATCAAAAAGCCAAAGATAACGAGAATTTTCGTCCCCCACTGCCAGTTTTTTACTCCTACAAACATCAGATACCACATCAAAGATCCGACGCCAAGCGCAGTGATAAAGCGAAGTATCCAAAATAGGGAAGGCTCAAGGCCTCGTGGATTACCAGCGAGCTCTATCTTGCGTTGGGTTGATTGAAGAGCATTTTGAGGGGTAAAACGCAAGGCAATTTCACCAGCTTTGCGTGCCAGGGGTAGTATGACGCGTTCTGAGATTGGTTGTGATAACTCAATCTCCTCCAAAGTAGCTGTTTCACCTCGTGCGGCATAATCTGCTAAACGTGATTGCAGCGGGTCTTCT
>DATCYX010000126.1:0-5769 GCA_036526235.1 Anaerolineales bacterium
CCTTCTCAACCGTTCCATGACCCACAAGCACCCTGCTCCTATGGGGGCGCGCCTGCTCAAGGCGGATATCCATGCTGAGCAGGCATCCCTGAAAAACCTACTCGCCTCACAGCAGTTCGATGCCGTGGTGGACTGGATCGCCTTTACGCCGGCTGACATCCAGCGCGATATGCGCCTGTTCGGCGGCAAGACGCGCCAGTTTATCTTCATCAGCTCCGCCAGCGCCTACGAAAAACCCCCCAGTCACTACCTGATCAGCGAAGAAACCCCGCTCTCTAATCCCTACTGGGAGTATTCGCGCAATAAAAAGGCCTGCGAAGAGGCCCTGATGGACGAATACGCCCGGCGCGGTTTTCCGGTCACCATCATCCGCCCTTCGCTCACCTACGGGCCTTCGCAGATCCCCCTGTGCGTTGGCAACTGGAAACACCCTTACACGGTCATCGACCGCATGCGGCGGGGGGAGCGGGTCATCATCCCCGGCGATGGCACCTCGCTGTGGGTGCTCACCTGGAACGCGGATTTCGCCGTCGGTTTGGTCGGCTTGCTGGGGCGGCAGGACGCCATCGGCGAGGCCTTTCACATCACCTCCGATGAGGTGCTAACCTGGAACCAGATTTACCAGGAAACCGGGATGGCACTCGGCTTGCAGCCCGAGTTCATCCACATCCCTTCCGACCTGATCGCTGCCTATGATCCCCGCGCCGTGGGCAGCCTGATCGGCGATAAGGCCAACAGCGCTGTGTTCGATAACCGCAAAATCAAGCGCTTCGTGCCCGAATTTGACGCCCGAACCACCTGGGCGCAGGGTGTCCGCCGGGCGCTCGCCTGGTTCGAGGCTGACCCCACCCGCTGCACCATTGACGAGTCGTCCAACCAGCTATGGGACTCGATGATCAATGCCTACCTGCGAGCTTTTCCAGGCGCTTGATAGCGGGGGCTATTTTACTGGAGATCAGTTGGGGATCGGGGTGGGTAAAGGTCTATCCCTTGCCGTTTTTACGCAACCGCTCTTCGAGGGTGGCGATATGTGCCCGCTTGGTAGCCTGGCGCAGCGCGATGGCCTGGGGCGTGAAGTAGCGATGCCGTTTCAGGAAGTCCAACTGGCGCCTGTTCCACTGCTCCGTGGAGCTTAGCCTGCCCAGCGCCACCAGCTCCTGTCGCAGGTGCTCACCGCGTTCAAAGAAATCGTCGCGCCCGAGCACATCCAGGTCGGAGTCAGCTAATATTTGCTCCAGCAGATTCTTGGGAGATTGCGGTAGCCGCGTCGCCAAGATCATCCCGACAATTTGATCAACCTGCTCAGGGGAGAAGCCGAACTCGGGCAGCACTTGTTTCACGACATTGATGCTGGCTAATTCATGCTCGTCGAAGGCATTGATATAGCCGACATCATGAAAGGCTGCCGCTACCCTGACTAGCCGCTCGTCGGCGTCCGAGATCCCGACGATATGTGACAGCCGTTCTGCAGCTGGCATTACATCGGAGATCGTATGCCAGTATGAATGATACGTCAGCGCGGGGGATAATTCGCTGTGTAAGCGGTTGAGAGCGTATTCCGTAGCACGCTCGAATTCAGGCATGGTACTCATCAACGTGTTTCTACCCAGCTTTGTGCTGGTTTCAAGTCCTAAAAATACATCATTACGATTAAACCATATCGATAATGGCTAGCTTGTAAAGCGATGACCCAGCAGAGGGCGAGGCTCAATCGTGGGCTAATGGTCGGTTAAAGTAAAAATCGAGTAATTTTAACACATGTGTCTGGCTTGTCGACGCGTATATCCCGAGATTTATACTTTTCTTATGCTTCCATCCCGTAGGATCTTGGCCGCCAATTACCCTGAGTGAGATGAAGAAACCCTAATTATTTGAATATTAGGTAATTTAGATCTATAATATATTTATTACTACTTCGGATCGGTAAGGAACGACCCTGAAGGCGCGACTTTTAGGATACGCTTTTATCTCCGTCCAACCATAAAAAGGACGCGATCTAACTGGTAACTGCCTGTGCTCTCGCCATATAGTAATCGTCTAGCCTGAGCATAGGTGATCCTTCAGCAGTATTTAAAGTGAAATAGGAGATATTAACCATGTCAGAACAAGAGAATATTCGCATCGCCGAGAAATTCTTTGAAGCCATCAATGCCCACGATCTTTCCCAGAACTCGGATCACTATGCGCCCGACTACCTTTACGAAGCCCCTGGTGTCCCCGGCCAATTTAACCAGGAGCAGTCTCAGGCCTATACCCAGGGCTTTTTGGATGCGTTTCCCGATTTGCACTTTGAGATCAAACACAAGATTGCCCAGGGCGATTACGTAGTCATCAATTGGAGTGCCACTGGAACCCACACTGGCCCGCTCACCACCCCAACCGGTGACCAACTTCCTCCTACGGGCAAAAAGGCTGTTGTCCCAGGCAGCACGACCTATGAGTTTAAAGGCGGGAAGGTTGTCCGCTCGTGGGTCCATTGGGACATGGTCACCCTGCTGGCACAGCTCGGATTGATGCCAGGTGTCGAGCCGTCACAGCCAGCGCAGGAAAACATCGGGACGTACCGTGTGGTAGATGGCGAGAAGGCCAACGGGCACTGGCAAGTTGGCGTCAACGCCAAGGGTAAGCCGGTCTTAGGGCTCCCGCCAGTCAACGAGCGCATGCAGTGGTTGCCCGGACAGCTTGTACAGGTGCACCTGCCGGAAGCTGACGTAGATGGCCCCACGAAATTCTGGGTGGTAGAGGGGAAGGCTTATAAGGGCAATAAGTTCAATAACCCGCAAGTGTACGTCAAAGCGGGCGATGGCGAGCTCATAGAGGCATAGCCCTAAGAAATATTGGGAAGTCTGCTCTGGTATTCTTTGGACGAGGTCTCTGGCGACTTTGCGGACCTTCCAGGGACGAATACCAGCGAGCCTAATCTGCCTGCTTTCAATTGCTTTATATGCTCAAATCCTGCTGGCCGCTACGCCCAACTCGCCAGCCCAATAATAGCCCATAAACCAGGTGAGCTGAGAGGAACTGCCAGATGGCGAGTTCGCGCATTGGCGACTGGGTGCCCGGCAGCAGCACGAAATGCGCCGCCAGCCAGAGCATCAATCCATATCCTCCACCAGCAAGGACACTTTGCCATAGGGATGGATGTACGCGCATCAGGCGGGTAGCTGTGCTCCAGATGAGGCCGAAAATCAGTCCGTAAGTGCCCGAGACAGCCAGGTGGGCCAGTGTTCCGGTGAGTGCTTGACCGCTGTTTGATGGGTCGAAGCGCGCCAGCGTAGAGGCAACAGAAGAACCGGTGACAAGACCAGTCGTCACCAGGGCAATTGCCATACCCACTCCAGCGACCAGCCCGCCAAACAATCCATTGACGGCGGCATCGCCAGCTTTGGGGTAATCTTGAGAAAAGCTGCTGAGATTTGTCATTTTCGAATCCTCTAGTCTAAGATAGCGATATCAAACATTGATGGATGGCCGCTAACTGCCTTTGGTTATCAAGGTAACTATATTGATATCTTAGATAAACTTTATCAAATAGACGTTCGGAATTCGTTACGAAGAGCGTTACGATCTCAACCAAAAATTGTGGTTTTTGAAGCGCTGTGATCGTCTCAATTATCCATGTGAACTGCACCTCACCAAACTCACGCCGGGGATAAGCGGGTACAATTAACTCTTGTTGCTCATTGCTAATTACAGGAGAGTCTTATGCCGCTGAACATGCAGCTTTCGGTAATTTTGATCACGCTTGCGCTGGTTTTTTACACCGTCGGCGTGTGGAGCGAACGCTGGCAAGGTCGATTGAAGGGCTGGCACCTGGTTTTCTTTTGGGCGGGTCTGGTTTGTGATGCCAGCGGAACTGGTATCATGTTTGATATGGCAGATGCCGATTTGTTCAGCCTCCATGGGCTAACAGGGCTGCTGGCAATTGTGCTGATGTTCGTGCACGCTGTTTGGGCTAGTCTTGTGCTCTACCGCAAAGATGAACGCGCCATCACCAATTTCCACCGCTTCAGCGTCGTGGTCTGGTTGATTTGGCTGGTGCCCTACTTTAACGGATTCTTTATGGGTATGGGGGAGTGAGTTGATAGAACGATAGCCTGGTTATTGGTAACCCAGTATTTTCATCACCAGCTGTTCGGTTGGATTTCCCACACCATAATAGTTTAAGATCAATCCTCCAATGAGTAACAAGATAATGGAGGCTTGAAAGATGTAGTCGATTTTGGTGAAGGACAGCTGCCGGCGATAGGTGCGCGCGGCGATATTGTAGTCAAAGCCACGAGCCAGAATCGCAATCGCAATGTCCTGCGATCGCTCGAGAGTAGCCAGAAATATGGGGAGCAGCAGGGCGGTGAGCACCTGAACTCGGCGAATGAGATTCTTCGGTTGCACATCATAGCCACGCGCTTTCTGAGCATCGGTGATTTTTTGCGTTTGCTGAGAGAGAATACCCACCGTAGCGAAGCCCAGGGTCAATGCAACCCCCATTTCTGGCGGAAGCCCGTTGCTTAACATTTTTTCGATAACCACTGCGACCAAGAACGAGATGGCAAAGACCAGCAAGCCGCGCGCAATTAGTGGTAATGGGATACGTTGGATCGTCTGCGGCATAACCAGGAACGCGATGACTAAAAAGAACAATCCGAAGAGAGCCATGAGCCCAATGTGTTGAAGTAAACTGCGATTGCGTTCTCGCTTTGTGATGGCTAAGACCATGTCAACTGGCGGGGTGGTATACAACATCAGGTGAACCGCCAAAACCACACTGAAAAAGCGGAAGAATACGGCTACACCCCGGATGATGCCCTCCACAGTCACTGGCACCCAATTCTTAAAGGGAATAAGGAAAAAGAGGAAATGAGCATCGCTCGGCGTGAAGAAAAATATCTGAAACAAAGAGAATGTAAAAAAGATGACTACCAGCACGCGCAGGTTGCGATTCAGGTTTTTCCGGTCTACAGCCTTTGTGCCCATCAGGTAAAGCAAAAAAAACAAGGCAGCCATGATAATGGGATCAACGATGATCACTGCAAGCACCGTTGCTCCTGCGAACAACAAGAGCTTGGTCCTGGCATCCAGCTTGTGCAGCAATGAGTTTCCCTTCTGGTACTCAATTGCCATTGCTCGCCTCCAGCAAATGTCTGAGCGATTCTTCGACATCCTCCATGGAAACCAACCATGGGGGAGTGCCATGTTTGCTTAAGCGAATCGCCAGCTTTGTCGTCTCGGGTAGATCAAGCGAGTTTGCCTGCATGGTTTCAAGATCGGCCATTAATTCTTGAATAGGGCCATCAAAAGCGATCCTGCCATGCTTCAATACGATGGCACGTTTTGCATATATGGCAGCGTAATCGATCTTGTGGGTGATCATCAATACCGTCGTACCGATTTCGTTGAGGCGTTTGATGATCTCGAAGATCTCCTCGCTCATTCTTGGGTCTTGACCGGTGGTTGGCTCGTCAATAATAAGGATTCGGGGTTTCAGAGTGAGTACAGATGCCAGAGCCAGCCTTTGTTTTTGCCCTTTCCCCAGGTCAAATATCTCGGCGTTGACCAGGTCTAGCATATCGACAAATTCCAAGGCTTCGTGGATGCGCGTCTCAAATTCGGTGGGGGAGATATGATGCGCTTTAAGGCCAAATAGCAATTCATCCCGCACATTGAAAGAGACGATCTGGTGATTGGGGTTTTGGAAGCAGAAGCCTACATCCTGGGCAATCTCGTGGGTGGGTGTTACAGATACGTCTTTACCCATCACGATCACTTTGC
>DATCYX010000127.1:0-5478 GCA_036526235.1 Anaerolineales bacterium
GTCTCCGGTGTCACAGCCCCTTTGTCCAGAGCAGCCGCCATCGTCAAGATCTTAAATACCGAGCCTGGCTCATACATCTCGCTAACTGCGCGATTAAACGGCGTATTGCCTTTAAACACCTCGGAATAGCGCCAGTATTCATTTAGGTTCAACCGGGTAGTCGTCGCCATAGCCAGAATCTCGCCGGTTTGTGGGGCAAGCACAACAATGGTGCCCGAATCGGAGCCGCTATCATCCACGGCATCGTCAACGATATCTTCCACAGCTCTTTGAATGCTGCGATCGATGGTCAGAATCACGCTCGCCCCATCTGGGATATTGGGTATCTCTTCAGCTAGGTTTGGATCCCGGGGAATCCAGACATTCTTCGGATCTCCTGCCAGCAAATGGTTGAACTTGGCCTCCACGCCAAAATTTCCCTCCCCCTCCAAGGTCACAAAGCCCAGTATATTAGAAGCTCGATCTTTCTCCGGGTAGCTGCGCATTAAATGCGGAACATACACCAATCCAGACAGGCTCGGGCGATCATTATCCCGGCGATTCGTATAATTGCTTTCGATCTCATCGCGATAGCTCTCTAGCTGATCAACCTTCTCCTGGGGCACAAATTTGTCTAGGACAACATAGACAGCGCTTGGGGAGGCATCCTGGCTGACAGCCTGTAAGACGTCTTTATAGTCCAATCCGAGAACGACATTGAGCGCCAGAGCAATCGTGTGTGGGTTCTCAACCCAGGCCAGCTCAACCCCGACTTCATAGACCTTGGTATTGCTTGCCATCACATGCCCGTCTCGATCGTAGATCAACCCGCGTGCAGGATATATCGTACGGTAGGTGCCTAGGTTTGCTTCCCGCACCTCCATAAAATATGCCACCTGTTCTGGGTTAAGCTGGATACGCACCATCTGGCCGACAATAGCAAACGCCAAGAGGGAGAAAATCGTCCCCAGCAAGGTATACCGCCAGACATGCTCGCTCATCATCACCGCACCTCCAAAATCTGGCTGCGCATTGGCACAACCTTTCTTTGGAACCATGCAAACAGCGATTCTGTGAAGGCAGTTGGCAGACTTGCAGCCACCGTTTTCACCGGACCCGGAGGTGGGGCCAGCTGGACGTGTCGCCTTGAAATGTAGCCAGGAACTACCACATACATGGCCTCGTCCATCTCGATGGACTTGAAGCCCATACTGCGGGCGCGCTTTTCCATTTCTTCTGTGGACATCAACAGGGCAAGCTTGGACTCCAGGTCGGCATTTGCCAATTTCAGAGTTTCGATATCTTCTTCCATCCCCTGTATCTCTCGACCAATGGTGGCTGTACGCGCGGTTACATCTAAGTAAATGCCAGCAACCAGCGCAGCAAAAATCACGACCAGTAAAAATAAGCCAATAAACATGGTCTGCTTACGCCAGGGGGCTTGCGAGTATGCCTGAGTTAAACTTTGAACGCGGTCCATTCCATCCTCCTGCAGGATTTGGCTGGATTTCTCCGGTACCCAACAAGCTTGCAAGTGTCATGCCAAAAAGTAATGCCGTTCAAGATATTTACCTTACAACTAAATTAATTCTCAATGCCAATCAGTTTTTCTGCTACGCGCAGCCGGGCACTGCGAGCGCGCGGGTTTTGTTCAATTTCCGCTGACTGAGGCGTGATCGGTCGGCGGGAGATCTCCTTCAGCGAAGCCTTATGCCCGCATGTACACACCGGCTGTCTTGGTGGACAGATACAATCCTGGCTTTCGCGGCGAAAGAACTGCTTCACGATGCGATCTTCCAGCGAGTGGAAGGCGATTACCGCTAGCCGACCACCCGTTGTTAAGATTTTTATACACTGTGGCAAGACAGCCTCCAGAGCATCCAACTCGCGGTTTACAGCAATGCGCAGTGCCTGGAAGGTGCGTGTTGCCGGATGGATGCCATGCTGCTGCCTGTCCTTGCTCCTGCTGGCTGCCCTTACCACTCTAGAGACCACCTGTGCCAGTTGCACTGTGGTGTGGATCGGCCGTGCTGCTACTATGGCGCGTGCCACCTGGCGTGCACGCCGTTCCTCGCCATAGTGGTAAATGATATCCGCCAGCTCAGACTCAGGTAATTCATTGACCAGGTCTGCTGCCCTGACTGGGTTATCGGGGTCGAAACGCATGTCTAGGGGAGCCTCCACCAGAAAGGAAAATCCTCGCTCGGCAGTATCAACCTGCATGGACGACATGCCCAGGTCTAATAAGATGCCATCCACTTCCGCCCAGCCAAGGTCGGCAAGTTGTTCACTTAGGGCAATGTAAGATGCCCTAACCAGGACCGCTCGCTCGCCGAATTCCTGCAAGCGATGGCGGGCAAGCTCAAGTGCTTGGGGATCCACATCCAGGCCCAGCAATCGTCCGCTGGGCGAACTGGCTTGCAGAATACCCCATGCGTGGCCCCCAGCTCCCACCGTGGCATCTACATAGTACCCATTCTGCCTTGGTCGTAACTCGTGTATAATCTCTTGGTAAAGAACTGAACGGTGCATGGATATCTCACTCGGATATCCTGGTGCTAATCCGCTGATAAATCAAACGCCATGAAACGCTGTTGGTTTGCCTCAGCATCTTGCATGCTGGCAAGCTGCTCAGCCCACAGCGAAGGAGACCAGATTTCAAAATAATCCCCCACCCCCACAACCACAACCTCGCTATCCAGTTGAGCTACCTGACGCAGAAACTCCGGGATAAGGATGCGCCCTGCCCGATCCATTTCCATTGCATCCCCACTTGAGTAGATGAATCGCCGCAGGAGGCGGGATGTTGGGTCGGTGATGCTGCCTTGGCTGACACGGTGAGAGATCTGCTCAAAAGCAGGCTTGGTCCATACCATTAAATTGTGATCAAACCCTTGGGTAATATATGCACCATCTTCCAGCAAAGCCCGATAGCGAGAAGGGATCGTCAATCGACCTTTGACATCCAAGCTATGTACATACTGACCCATGAACATATGTTCTAACCTCTCGTTAACGGTTGAACGCCGGAAAATACCGGCGCTCCACTTTCTCCCACTTTCTACCACAGATAGACACAGTATATACGAAAATTGTCCGAATTGCAAGCCCTTTTTCCCACCAATTTAGGTCAATATATTTTCCCAACAGATTTGTCAGAAAGGTGGACCATGACTGCCCCTATCATCCCCACAGACCACAATTACCGCGATCTATTTGTCGGCCTGGATGTCAATGTCCCGCTTTTAGACGGCACAACGAAACGTTACATTAACCTGGATAACGCCGCATCTACACCCTCATTCAAGTTTGTGCAGAATCTTGTGGATAACTTTCTGAGCTACTATAGCAGCGTGCATCGCGGTACCGGTTTCAAAAGCCAGCTTTCGACGCACGCCTACGAGGAAGCCCGTCACATCGTGCTCCGCTTCCTGGGCGCCGATCCAGCGACCCATATTTGTGTATTTGGCAAGAACACAACCGAAGCCATCAACAAACTAGCGCGGCGTTTCCCTTTTACCCCAGAACGGGACGTGGTGCTTATCAGCGGAATGGAACATCATTCTAACGACTTACCCTGGCGCATGCGCGGCGCACAGAACGGGCAGTTCGACATAAAAACTATCTTCATAGATCTCACCCCAGATGGGCAACTGGATGAGGTCGATTTTAATAACCAATTAGAGCGATATAAAGATCGCCTGGCATTGGTCGCTGTAACTGGTGCCAGCAATGTGACCGGCTACGTCAATTCCATTCACCGCCTGGCGGAAAAAGCTCACGCCGCAGGCGCACTGATCCTTGTGGACTGCGCACAACTTACTCCACATCGAAAAGTAGATATGCTGTCCCTCGATCACCCGGCCCACCTTGACTTCGTGGCAATCTCAGCCCACAAAATGTACGCACCCTTTGGCACTGGGGCGCTGATAGGCAGGCGGGATATTTTCGAGCATGGTGAGCCGGATATGACCGGCGGTGGTACGGTGGAGATCGTCACCAAGGAAAATGTGGTCTGGGCAGGCCCTCCTGACCGCGACGAAGCAGGTAGTCCAAACATTGTCGGCGCAATCGCCCTGGCGGCTGCCATTCGCCAGCTCGAAGCGGTGGGTATGGACGCCGTAGGACAACACGAAGCCGATCTGACTGCCTATGCTTTGGAGAAGCTGACCACTGTTCCAGGCATTGCCATATTTGGTGATACTCGCCCCGCCCAAACATCAACTCGCCTGGGAGTGATCCCCTTTGAATTGCAAGGCAATTCCCACTTTAAAGCTGCTGCGGTTCTCGGATATGAATTCGGCATCGGCGTGCGCAGCGGCTGCTTCTGCGCACACCCCTACATCCTTCACTTGTTGAAATTAACACCTGAAGAAACAGCTACTGCACGAACTGAAATGCTGGCGGGGGATAAGTCAAACATGCCTGGCTTAATCCGCGTTTCTTTTGGTCTGTATAACACAAAAGACGAAGTGGATTCGCTAGTCGAAGCATTGAGCAGCATCCAGGCAGGACGCTACCATGGCAACTACACGCAAAATATTGCCACGGGTGAATTTACGCCTGAGGGGTGGCTCCCAAGGTTTGAAGAGTATTTCTCTTTCCATTAATAGAATACAATTTATTGAGACTCGTACCTTTCTAGTATCCCCCTTATTTCGTCCCGCAATGCATTTGCTTCGGCGTCGATCTCCGCCTCATCCGGGAATAAGCGCGCTTGCATACGCTTGAAAGCGAATTCTGCACAGAGTTGGAAGAGCCGCCGCCTCAGCTTCCAAGCAGCAAATCCTTCGCTTTTCAAAATTTGCCATTCGGTCTGTAATCTTAGCCTGGGCTGCACGATCGTATGATACATGTCCCCTGGCAATTCTTCGATCAGCTCTAATTCCAGGCAATGGCGCTGCCGTCTCAATGACCACGCCATCGCAATCACGAGAACGGATAACCCGCTCCAGGACAGCAAGACAATCATCGGGCTCATATCTACCGCGTTTTGAATTAATGTGTTGTGCAATCCGTGGGTGACAACCGCCAGAGCAAAAGCCCCAATAGCCACAGCGTAACGCCTTTGACGGTCTTGAGACAGGCGATAAAAGCCCATCCCCGCACCAAAGATGGCACTATAGAGTGCATTGTCTAAACTGTAAAGCACGCCTTCTATGAAAATCGTGCTACCCAAACCAGCAAATCCGCGCGTCAAAAAAGACCCGATGAAACTGATGATATTTCCAGTCATGGCAAACCCGACACCCACCATGGCTCCATAGATTATGCCATCTAACACATTGTCAAACTCTCGGCGATAGCGAAAGGCAACATAGACTACAGCTACTCCCTTTAGAATTTCTTCAGTTAATGGAGAGAGCAGGATAACCCATAACGCTCTTGTAGCGTTTGGGGTAAATAACCCCGGCGGAAGACGGTAAAAAATCCGCATAATGACAGCCAATACCAAGGCTGGCAAAGCCCCCCATAGAAAGGTAGAAACCAGAAGACGAG
>DATCYX010000128.1:0-3415 GCA_036526235.1 Anaerolineales bacterium
GGCTCAATATGCAACCTTTACCTTTCGGATTTTGGTTAAAGAGCCAAAGTCCAGCCATTTTCTCTCCTCAGTGGTGTGAAATCGCCCAAATGCGATTGCCCTAGGGCATCCACTGTTATGCCTCGCTGCTGGTCTAGACTATAATATTGTCGGTCATAATCTTTGTTTCTATCAGGGAGCAACAGTGATGAAAGGACCGACCATATTGACAGAGAACATGCTGCGCTCGCTCAGCACAGAAAATAGCTTCGAGCGAGGCAGGCAGTATCACCGCGCCGGAGCCATCCGTAACGCCACCCGCCAAGGTAATAATTTGAAGGCGCTGTGTGAAGGCAGCAGTGCCCCAGCATACCGGCTGCGTGTGGAGCTGGATCAGGTAGGGATTCGTTCTGCATATTGCACCTGCCCGTATGATTGGGGCGGACTATGCAAGCACTTGATCGCTCTGCTGCTGACCTACATCCATCAACCCGAGGCTTTCTCCGAGCGAGGATCTGTTGCAGATATACTCGCCGGTCTGGAACGCGACGATCTGGCAGCTTTGATAGAAAAGCTGACCTCTCGCGACCCCGACTTATATGATTGGCTGGAAATGTCCATATCCCAACTTAGACCGAAAAAGGAAGGCACTCCTCTGGAGTCGTCCGCTACCTCTGGCTCCAGAAAAGATAAGCGCGAGACCATGGTCTCTGAGCAAACCTACCGCCGTCAGGTCAAGAATATTCTGCACAGCCTGGACGGCTTGTCTTCTTCTCAGGCTTATTGGGGTGTGAGCGGCATGGTGGAGCGGCTCGAGGAAGTGCACCAGTCCGCCGTACAGTTTCTGGAAGCCGGCGACTCCAAGGGTGCCATCAAAATCTTGATGGTGCTCTTGCAGGAGGTTGCGGAAGAATATGAGTTCTTCGATGACTCGAATGGAGAACTGGGCGACTTTCTGGACAGCCTGGGACTGCCCCTGGCTGAAGCGATCCTGAGCTTCGAAATGGAAACTGGTGATCGAAATAAGTTAGAAGAGAGCATAAAGGATATCTGGCACCATCTCTCCGACTATGGCATCGATGGCCTGGATGTGGCAGCAGCCGCCCTGAAATACGGGTGGGAGGGTGCAGAACCTGGTTTCGATGAGGATAACTGGCAGGATGACAAAGAGTGGGATGAAAACGATTGGGACGGATATGTAATCGACGAATTGGTCACCGCCCGCTTGAATGTGCTGGAGCGCCAGGGCAGCACGGATGAGTATCTAGAACAGTGCTTGCAGTCCGGCGATTACCTCCGCTACACGCTCAAGCTGCTGGAGATAGGCCGCACTGACGAGGCAGCCAGTACAGCTATCAACCAGTTGGCTGATGCGGAGCATGCCTTAATTGCAGCCCAAAGGCTGCGAGAACTCGATCGCATCGAAGATGCCCTGAAGATTGCCGAACGAGGGTTTTCCCTCGCAGGCCGCAAGTACGATCTTGGCTGCTGGCTGGGACCCCTCCAAGAAGCTCGGGGGGCCATCGACCAGGCCATATTGGCTTATCGGGCAGCCTTTGAAGAAATGCCCTCCCTGGAGCTGTACCAGACTTTGAAGCGGATATCCGGACATCGATGGGAGACTATCCACTCACAACTCATGGATATCCTGAAATCCTCTACAAACACCCACGCTCTGGTAGATACGTATCTTTTCGAAGGGCGGTGGGATGCAGCCACTCGCCTGGCCGATCAAGGGGGCACCTGGGATTATCACCTAGTTGAGAAAGTAGCTGACGCGGTGGTCACCGAGCGGCCCGACTGGGTGATCCAGGCTTGCCGCCTGCAAGCCGAGGGTCTGATCGAGCGGACACAGAGTAAGTACTATCCACATGCCGCCAGATGGCTGGCCAGAATGAAACAGGCCTACTTGCAGAAGGGAGAACCCGCCGAATGGGAGGCCTATCTGTCAAATCTGAAGAACACTTACGCGCGCAGGCCAGCCTTGCAGGCGGAACTAAAGAGGCTGTGATGTAGCAAAGCTCTCTCGATCTCATCGTAGTCAACCTGCATTCAATGGTGACAAATTGAATAGGATAGGTCTCAGCCAATGGTTGATCTGATGCATTATTGCGGCCAAAACGATTTCCAACCTTCTAATGTCCACCCATCCACTCCCTAGTGGATTATGGTAAATGCAATCTGTATCGTGCGCTTTCAGATATCCGTACGATGTAAACGGGATCTCAAACAAAACAATGTATAGGGTGAGCTTTATGTTCGCTGACAACTGGTGTTGACTGATGTTGACAAGCATATAAGTTCAGCCGGTCAAGTACATTGGACAAAATATCATTTTCCAAGGTTCAAACCATGGTTTTAATTGATCAACTCGAAGATTCCCAAGCAAAACCCGCCAGACGACGGGTTCTCGAAATGAGCGCGGAGAGGCTCGAACTCTCAACCAATGGCTTAAAAGGCCACTGCTCTACCATTGAGCTACGCGCCCAAGTGATCGCCGGATAGCCCGGCGCATTGCATTCTATCATGCCCCATAGCGGGCGTCAACGCTCCGCGCTCACCGCCTGCCCTTCACCGCTCGCCCGGCTGTGGGGCATGGCTTCCAGTAATTCTTTCAACCGAGGGTGGTCGGCGTAGAAACCGCGATACTTCTCGGGTAGCATCGCGGCGATCTGGCACATGATTTCGTCGGTGTAGCTCTGCAAGGTGGCCTCGCGCTCGTGTCGCTGGATGGGGGGGAAGGTGAGAGGTGCGCCGAACTGGATCTGTATGGCTGGTCGTCGAAAGCGCAGCAATTGCCAGACGGCGCCATCGGTCCCGCTAATTGCAGTTGGGATCACCGGCACGCCGGCTTTATCAGCCAGGTAGGCTACCCCGGTCTTGCCGCGCATCAGGGCGCCGGTGTGGCTGCGCGTCCCCTCCGGGGCGATACCCAATACGCCGCCACTTCGCAGATGGTCGCGAGCCTGGCGCAAGGCATGCAGGTCGGCTTCGCCCCGGTTGATCCAGATGCCGTCTACGAGGCGAATGATCCAGCGAAAGAACGGGCGTTTCTTGTATTTTTCAGCCACCAGGGCAGTGACTTCATCGCGCTCTATCAAAGAGAAAACCAGCGGCGCGTCCACGCGGCTGAGATGGTTAACTGCCAGGATATACCCCCCTCTAGATGGAAGCCTTTCCAGCCCATAGACCGTGACTCGGGAGAGCAGCTTTAAAGCCAAGCGGATTAATGTGCGTAGAGTTGTGCGATTCATCGGTATGCCGGCAAGATGTCCAATTTGATACTAATTTTATCCCGTCTTGGCTGATGTTGCCATGCTTGCCAGCGGCCTGCCAGCACTGTAACCCAGCCGGGCAGCCGTTTTTTGATAAGAATTTTCAACCTCAAATGACAACTTTACCCTCAAGAATACCAAAGGGTTGCTGAAATCGGATC
>DATCYX010000129.1:0-5161 GCA_036526235.1 Anaerolineales bacterium
TATCTGGAACAGAATTCAAATGCAGTGGACGAAGCCAATCTTGCCCTGCAACAAGCCCGAGAGGCAGGAAATCGATGGGCGGTCGGTGTTTTGCTGCGTATCCTGGCTGAAAGTCTGTTTCGCAAGCCATATCCAGATTGGTCGCTAATTGAAAAATATCTGATCGAATCGATGAATTTGCTACGCCAGGTGCGTGCGCGGCCTGAATTGGCGCGCACATATCTGGCACTGCGCCGTCTGTATGACCGTGCTGGGCAGATTGCCTGGGCAGTGGATTGCCATTTCCGGGCTACCAGCATATTCGAAGAGTTGGGGATGACGGATGAGCTGCGCTTAGCGCAAGGTCAGGCAGCCGGTGAGCGCCGTGGGGCGGTGGTTGTCTCTGACATGCGACTCATCGGGCCAAACGCAGGGCAAGAATCAATAAATTGAAGCAAGCATTAACGCCCCTGTTAACGCTTTGATAGCATCAAATAAGTAAAATTGATGCATTATGCTGCGCGGCTTTCGCCACCAATTGAACAGTACCCAACTGAATCCTGGAGATCTTCAATTGGATATCCAGGATGTCCAGCTCAGTTTTTTGGGGGTTACAGCATTATTAAATGTTAGCCTAAACGTCCATCAAAGCGAGATACTTGCCATAATTGGCCCAAATGGCGCTGGCAAAACCAGCTTATTGAATTGCATTAGCGGGCTCTACCACCCTCAGGTTGGTCGCATCATTTATTACAACAGCGGGCAGCATGATGTAACCAAGCTGCGCCCGTACCAGATTGCTAAACTTGGTATCGCGCGTTCCTTCCAGAATATAGAGCTTTTTCGACATATGAGCGTGCTCGATAATCTTTTGGCAGGATGCCATGTTTACATGCGCTCCAATTTGCTCTCGAGCATGATCTATTGGGGTTCGGCGCAACGTGAGCAAATAGAATTCCGCCAGTTTGTAGAAGACATTATCGATCTGCTGGAAATTGAGGCGATCCGCAAGCAAACTGTTGGCTCGCTTTCTTATGGGCTGCAAAAACGAGTCGAATTGGGGCGAGCATTGGCGATGCGCCCCTCCATCCTGCTGTTAGATGAGCCTATGGCTGGGATGAACAGCGAAGAGAAAGAAGATATGGCGCGCTTCGTTCTGGACGTCAATGAAGAACACGGTGTGACCATTGTTCTGATCGAGCACGACATGGGTGTGGTGATGGATATCAGCGATCGAGTAGTGGTGCTGAACTTCGGTCAGAAGATTGCCGAGGGCACACCGGATGAAGTCCGCCGTGACCCCCATGTCATTCAGGCATACCTGGGCGAAGACAAAAGTGTCTTTCCCTTCAAATACGGGCAACAGAATAATAATAATGGCTGAGACGCTCCCCCAATTCCTCATCGAACATGCTCGCCAGACTCCCAATAAGTATGCAATGCGGGAGCGAAACTACGGCATTTGGCAGGCAATCACCTGGGGACAGTACCTGGAGCATGTCAAGCACTTCTGTCTTGGAATGGTTAGTTTGGGCCTGCAGCCCGAGGAGGCGATTGCCATTATTGGGGATAACCGCCCGGAGTGGGTTATTGCTGAACTGGCAGCACAGTCTGCGGGGGCGAAATCAATCGGTCTGTATCAAGATTCGGGTGTTAAAGAGATTATTTACATCATCTTGCATGCTGATGTGTCATTCATAATTGTAGAAGATCAGGAGCAAGTAGACAAAATTCTGGAAATGTGGTCTGAGTTGCGGGGTGTGCGCAAAGTTATTTATTATGACCCGAAGGGATTGCGCAACTATACCGAAGATTTCCTGATCTCCTTTCAGGATGTTGAACAATTGGGTCAGCTTTACGATAGAGACCACCCCGGCTGGTTTGAAGAGCGAGTCGCTCATGGAAAAGCCAGTGATATAGCAATCTTATCTACGACATCAGGTACAACTGGAGATCCAAAGCTGGCTGCACTAACCCATGAGAGCATGGTCAGCATGGGGCACAACCTGATGAAAGTGGATCCCATGGCGCCTCAGGATGAGTTCGTGTCTTTTCTGCCTCTGGCTTGGATCGGCGAGCAAATGATGGTCATCTCTTGTGGCTTGAAAGTGGGTTTCACGGTCAATTTTCCTGAAGAACCGGAGACAGTGCAACATGATCTGCGCGAAATTGGTCCCCAGGTCATGTTCAGCCCACCACGCATTTGGGAGAATTTGGTTTCCCAGGTACAAGTAAAGATTGAAGATAGCTCTTTACTAAAGAAAAAACTGTACAACTGGGCGATGCCAATCGGTTATCAGATGGCGGACAATCGTTTTCGTAAAGATACGCCGTCTCTGGGGTTGCGGTGGAAATACAAGCTTGCAGATTGGTTGATATTTCAAGAAATTAAGGATCATCTGGGTTTGCGTCGCTTGAAACGCGCTTATACGGGTGGGGCGGCGCTTGGCCCCGATGTTTTTCGCTTTTTTCACGCCCTGGGCGTGAATTTAAAACAAATTTACGGGCAAACGGAGATCAACGGCATTGCGGTTGTCCACCGCGATGGTGACATCAAATTCCAGACTGTTGGCACTCCGATCCCCGAAACCGAGATCAAAATCGATGAAAATGGCGAAATATTGATGCGTTCTCCAGCTGTGATGACTAGCTACTATCGCAATCCCGATGCGACCGCAGGTGCGCTGAAGGATGGCTGGTTGCATTCTGGAGACGCAGGCTATTTTGATGAAGATGGTCACCTGATTGTCATCGATCGTGCCAAAGACGTAATGACTCTACATGATGGCACAAAGTTCAGCCCCCAATTCATTGAGAATAAACTTAAGTTCAGCCCTTATGTCCGAGAGGCGGTTGTATTCGGAGGCGACTGGCCTTTTGTCAGCGCGATGATCAATATTGATTTTGCAAACGTAGGCAAGTGGGCTGAAAATCATCAGATCGCTTATACCACATACACGGATCTCTCACAAAAAGTCCAGGTGTACGAACTCATCCGCCAGCAGGTAGAGCGCGCCAACGCAGATTTGCCGCCGGCTGCTCGTATCCAGCGTTTTCTCTTGCTTCATAAAGAATTAGATGCTGATGATGCCGAGCTTACTCGTACCCGAAAAGTAAGACGGAATCTCATTGCCCAGCGCTATGACGATATCATCTCCGCATTGTACAGCCAATCCTCGCACCTGGATGTGGAAACGACGATAACGTATCAAGACGGTCGCACAGCTGTCTTGCAGACTCGCCTGAAGATCGAGAGCATGAACGGTGGCGGGTAACGGGTGACCTCATCAACGGAAATATCATGGAACTCTTTATCCAACTAACTCTGACTGGTTTGACGAATGGTGCCATCCTGGCTTTGGCCGCTTTGGGATTTGTGCTGATCTATAAATCCAGCGATGTGATCAATTTCGCCCAGGGTGAATTCCTGCTGGTGGGCGCGTACATCACATTTGCCATGATTGCCCAATTCGGCCTGGTATGGCCATTAGGCATGATCTTAACCATGTTTCTAGCGGTAGTTATGGGGGTCATTGTGGAGCGTTTGGTTTTGCGCCCCATGATCGGTGAACCAATCATCTCCATTATCATGGTGACGATTGGATTAAGCAGCTTGCTGAGGGCTATTGTCAGCGGCATTTGGGGTAACCTCCCCAGGGCATTTCCACCGTTTATCCCCAGCCAAACGGTCAAAATTCTGTCCGCTGTGGTGGGTGCTGATCGCTTGTGGGCGTTTGTCATCGCGTTGATCTTGTTAGGTTTGTTCTCTCTGTTTTTCCGTCGTTCAAAGGAAGGGATTGCCATGCGGGCTGTTGCTGATGATCAGCAAGCAGCACTCAGCATGGGAATTAGTGTTAAAAAAATATTTGCCTGGGCTTGGTCAATCGCAGCAGCCACGGCAGCTATCGGGGGAGCGCTAGTCGCCAACATTGTTGGTGTAAGCGGTGAACTCAGTGGTTTTGGTCTGCGCGTATTCCCGGTCGTGATCTTGGGCGGTTTGGATTCTATCCCAGGTGCTATTGTGGGAGGGATCATCATCGGCTTGCTGGAGGCATACACTGGCGGCTATATTGGTCAGGGTCTTAATACTGTGATTCCATTTGTGTTGCTTATCTTTATCCTGATGGTGCGCCCCTACGGGCTATTTGGCCAGGAGATCATCGAACGTGTTTAACTATTATAGGACTTACGCAGTTGAAGAGGGAAGAGGGGGAGTTTGGGCGGGCGCAGCCCGCCCAAATTCCCCCATCACCTCTCGAACTGCGTAACTTATGTATTATTTAGTTACGGAACCATTAGCTTTGTGTGAAACGCTTTGGTATTGGAGTCTTTGAGCTATGGAATCAGGTATTTTTCACGCTACATACCAGTCGGATATGGCTCTTCGGCGCACGCACGCGCAGAAAATACGTATTGCGATTTTTTTGATTTTTATGTGCGTATTTCCTTTCTTTGCGAGTCGCTATACCCTGACGCTGGCGAACCAGGTCGGAATCGCTACGATTGGTGCGATAGGGTTAAACATTCTCGTAGGATATACCGGTCAGATCAGCCTGGGGCAGGGGGGATTTTTGGCGGTAGGAGCATACACTGCTGGCATCTTGACTGCCCGTTTGGGCATGCCTTGGTACGTATCGACCGTTCTGGCTTGCCTGGTGACGGCTTTAATAGGAGCAATATTTGGCATCCCATCTCTACGCCTGAAAGGCCTCTATCTGGCGATTGCTACCCTGGCTGCACAGGAGATCATCCTTTGGCTGGTCACTCATTGGGATGCTCTGACAGGGGGTGTCGATGCGCTGGTTGTTCCAAATCCGACCTTTTTTGGTCTACAGTTGAACACGGACTTCCGTTTCTATTTTGTCATTTGGGGTCTGGCTGGCCTAACCGCGTTGGCGACGATCAATTTATTCCGCTCCCATTATGGACGCGCGTTTATCGCTATCCGGGACCAGGATATTGCTGCCGAAGTAATGGGCGTAAACATCTTTCGATACAAGCTCCTGGCATTTGCGATCTCATCGTTCTTTGTCGGCCTGGCAGGTGCACTCACAGCCCATTATCGTAGCATTGTGACCTGGGAGCGCTTCACCATTGATGTGTCGGTGCTTTATCTGGCTATGATCATTATTGGTGGATTGGGCTCAGTACCAGGCTCGTTCTTTGGTGCAACCTTCATGAC
>DATCYX010000130.1:0-3292 GCA_036526235.1 Anaerolineales bacterium
CTCAGATACACGGCTTGCCGCTGACCAGCTTTATGGCGATTTGCTAGCAGAACATATCGAAGTCCTATATGATGACAGGGATGAGAGCCCCGGGGTGAAATTCAATGACGCTGATCTGATAGGCTTGCCCATCCGCCTTACAATAAGCGAGCGCACCCTGAAGCAAGGCAACGTGGAGTTCAAGCGCCGCGACAGCAAAGAAAAAGAGCTTATCCCGCGCAGCGATGTCATCACCCATGTCAAGAATGAGATCCAAGCCTTGAAAGCAGCCATCCAGGCACAAGTAGTTCAAGTGTCTTTTGACGAGTAATTCGGGCTGCTCTAATTTCACATCTCTCATTTAGAAGGTTGCATACGTACCTCCCTGAGGGATCTTTTTCCTATCATAGGGTGTGATCTGGTACACATAATAATTTAACCAATTGGCAAACAACAGGTTGGCATGCCCGCGCCATCGCACGATGGGTAGCTGAGAAGGATCGTCATGAGGGTAGTAATTCTTCGGGATGGTAATCGGCATCCCGTTACCCTGGTCGCGATCATATTCAGCCTTCAAGGTCAGTGGATCGTACTCCGAATGACCAGTGATATAGAACTGGCGGCGATCCCGGGAAGCCACAATGTAAACCCCAGCTTCATCCGATTCAGATAGGATATCCAGTTCGCCAACCGGTTGGATATCATTTCTGCGAATTTCGGTGTGCCGAGAATGGGGGGCATAAAACTCGTCATCGAAGCCGCGCAGGAGTAACTCGTTGCGAATATTCACTCGATGGGGAAATACACCAAACATTTTAGCTGGCAGCGGGTGTTTGGGGACGCCAAACCGGCTATACAGTCCCGCCTGTGCACCCCAGCATATATGCATTGTGGAATAGACGTGCGTCTCGGTCCATTCCATAATAGTTTTCAACTCGTCCCAATAGTCCACTTGTTCAAAAGGCAAATGCTCAACCGGCGCGCCGGTGATCACCATTCCATCAAACTTTTCGCCCTGAACCTGGCGAAAAGAGCGATAATGAGCCAGCAAATGATCTGAGGGTGTATTCTTCGATTGATGAGAGTCCATATGCAGCAGGGTAATATCAATCTGCAGCGCGGTGTTCCCCAGCAATCTCAAGAGCTGTGTCTCGGTAGCGATTTTCGTCGGCATCAAGTTCAGGATAGCCAGTTTGATAGGTCTTATATCTTGATGCCGGGCGCGTGTCTCACCCATCACGAAGACATTTTCGCTTTCAAGGATTTGCCTGGCAGGCAAGGTTTCAGGGATTTTAACCGGCATGTGATCCTCCTCAGAATGATAATGCTTGATCGAGGTCGAACAGGATATCGTCAATATCTTCGATGCCAACACTTAACCGCACAAAGTCGGGGCTGACGCCCGCGCTGAGCTGCTGCTCAGTAGTGAGTTGGCTGTGCGTAGTGGAAGCAGGGTGAATCGCCAAACTTTTTGCATCGCCTACATTGGCCAAATGGCTGAAAAGTTGCAATCGGTCGATAAACCTGCGCCCTGCCTCTAATCCCCCTCGCACCCCAAAACCAAGGATCGCCCCTGGTCCCTTCGGCAGGTACTTCTGGGCAGCATGGTAATCTGGATGAGACGGGAGACCAGGGTACGACACCCAGCTAACCTGGGGATGATCCTGTAGGAATTCAGCCACCGCCTGGGCATTGCTCACATGGCGTTCCATCCGTAAACTTAGGGTTTCCAATCCTTGCAAGAACAGCCAAGAGTTGAAGGGTGACTGGCAAGCACCGATATCGCGTAAAATCTGTACACGCGCCTTGGTAATGAACGCCGCCGGGCCTAGATCAGCATACACCAGCCCATGGTAGCTTTCATCAGGTATATTGAAATTTGAAAATCTTTCATTCTTTGCCCATTCAAAATTGCCACCATCTACAATGATGCCACCAATGGATGTGCCGTGACCGCCGATAAATTTGGTCGTGGAATGGACGACGATATTGGCTCCCCACTCAAAAGGGCGGCACAGGTATGGCGTAGCAAAGGTGTTATCAATCACCAACGGTATGCCGAACTCCCGCCCTATGGCAGCCACCTCTTGGATAGGGAAGATGTTGATGCGGGGATTGCCCAGCGTCTCGCCCCACAGCAATTTGGTGTTAGGACGGATGGCGTGGCGAAAATTTTCGGGGTCGGATGGATCTACAAAGGTCACGTCAATGCCGAGGCGGGGAAAGGTGTAGCAAAACTGGTTATAGGTGCCGCCGTAAAGAGTCGAGGCAGATACAATGTGATCCCCAGCACCGCACAGTGTCAAAATCGCCATGCTTTGCGCAGCATGACCCGAACTTGCAGACAGTGCACCCACACCCCCTTCCAGGTCTGCCAAGCGCTGCTCAAACACGTCGTTCGTGGGGTTCATGATGCGAGTGTAAATGTTTCCCATCTCCTCCAAAGCGAAGAGGCGGGCAGCATGGTCGGTGTCGTTGAAAACATATGAGGTGGTCTGATAGATCGGCACAGCTCTCGCTCCTGTGGAGGGATCGGGCTCTTGTCCAGCGTGTAGCTGGCGGGTGGTAAAGCCAAGTGAACGGATTTGGTTGGTAGTGGATAGCATCGGTTGTTTCTCCTTTTTTATTTTCGGTATAAAAAAAGCGGCGGACAGCTTGGCGCAATCTCTAAAAGAGTTTTGCGAGAAGCTGTCCGCCGCCTTGGCAAACCTGGCTTAAGCGTCAATCAGGCCAATTGACCCTCACGCTCCTTCGAGGCGGTGGTTGCAGCTCCCGCCTCGTGCACATCAACATCGACATAAATAGCAACATAAAAAACTTCCTGTTATCCTGTGCTAGAAATTGTGCCAATTCTAAGAAATAAATCGTATTTTGTCAATGATCAGGAACAAATTCACGCACTGGCTGGAAAGGTACCTCGCCAGTGCGTGAATACTCTCATCTATAACCCCAGGTGCCTTGCTGTCTTCAGGTCACTGGGGATTAACAGTCGGTCAAAAGCGTTAAGCAGCTCTGGCTCTTGTGTTGGCTAATTCGATGACATTTTGAAGAAGGTAGTCAGCTTCATCGCCAGATTCAAGTCGCCCGCCAGCATCAGACGACCTTGCATGAAGTACTGCATGCCATTAGCCTTGCCGGTGAGCACATCCTTGAAATCCTGTGCTTCGGCAGTGAGGGTCATCTTGGGATTTTCAGCCACACCTTGGGCGACCTTGCATTTACCCTCATGGATATTGATGATCCAATCGCCACCTTCTTCACCGGTAAGATGGTACTGGATGATAGCCTCCACTCCTTCAGCAGCTTCTGGTTT
>DATCYX010000131.1:0-19509 GCA_036526235.1 Anaerolineales bacterium
CATCCGAGTGGCCAGTGCTGTGCTCGTCAATGTGAGCAATAGCTTCATCAAGGCCATTAACCACTTTCAGCCCCAAAACAAGTGAGAGCCATTCGATGTCGAAATCTCCAGGACCAGCCGGTTTTACGCTCTCATGTGTGGTTTGATCCAGGTAAGGCAATGCCGAGTCATGCGCCCGAAAGGAAACACCGTCTTGCAACAGATAGGCAACCAGCTTGGGTAAGAATTGATCGGCGACATTACGATGCACCAAGGCCGTATCCAGTGCGTTGCATACTGTTGGTCGCTGTATCTTGGCATTCCGGATCACTTGTAAACCGGCTTCTAAATCAGCGCTCTCATCTACGAACAAGTGACAGATACCGATACCCCCAGTGATAACCGGGATGCGGCTGTTCTCCCGGCAAAAATCGTGCAGCGCTGCCCCACCGCGGGGGATGATCATATCCACGTACTCGTGGAGTTGCAGCAATTCGTACACGCGCGCCCGGTCTGGATCATCCACAAACTGAATCACTTCAGGCGGCAAGCCATTTTCCAACAAAGCGCGCTGAATCACTGATACCAGGATGCGATTAGAGTTAATCGTCTCGCTGCCGCCGCGCAGTATTGCCGAGTTACCGGTCTTGATCGCCAATCCAGCTACATCCATGGTCACATTCGGGCGGGCTTCATAGATGACCCCCAATACGCCCAGTGGGATGCGTTGTTTGTGGACTCGCAGCCCGTTGGAGAGCGTCTGCTCGTCAAATACCTCGCCTACCGGATCCGGTAAGTCTGCCACCGCCCGCAGATCTGTGGCGATACCGTGTATGCGCCCTTCGTTTAACATCAGCCGATCCAGCATCGCATCGCTCAAGCCGGCCCCACGGGCTGCCTGCAGGTCTATCTGGTTTTCTGACAAGACCTCCGTCGAGGCTTCCACCAATTGATCAGCCAGGCGTAGCAAGACCGCCCTCTTTTGCTCTTTTGAGGCGTGAGCCACTGAACGTGCGGCAGTGCGCCCCTTCTTTCCGATTTCATTCATGATCATAACAGCACCATATTATTCCGATGGATGACTTCTTCACCATACATATAACCCAGGATCTTCTCAATCTCGCTGGAGTGTCGCCCGCAGACGCGCGCAAGGTCAGCCGCCGAGTAATTGACCAGGCCACGGGCGATCTCCCGCCCTTGCTGATCCAGCACACGCACCGGGTCACCGCGCTCAAAACCACCTTCCACCGAGGTCACGCCTACAGGTAGCAAGCTACCTCCAGTATGTAATGCCTGCGACGCGCCCGTGTCCACCACCAATCGATCCCTCGAGCGTCCGCCAGTTAACAGGAAACGTTTGCGGCTCTCGACCGAGGTAGCCAGCGGGAGAAACCGCGTGCCGAGTGCCTCTCCATTCACCAGGCGCAGCAAGACATCCGCATCGCTGCCACGCGCGATGAACACGTATGCCCCAGAGCGCCGCGCCAGGTCGGCGGCCTGCAGCTTGGTGATCATGCCACCCGTTCCCAGCCGGCTGGTCGAGCCACCCGCTGCCTGCCACAAAGCCTCCGGGATCTCAGGCTCCCTAATTTCTGTCACCAGCTGTGCCGAGGGATCCTTGCGGGGGTCAGCGGTGAGCAACCCGGGCTGATCGGTGAGCATCACCAGGAGGTCGGCCTCAATCAGGTTTGCCACCAGCGCGGATAGGGTATCATTATCCCCAACGCGAATCTCCTCCGTGGCGACGGTGTCATTCTCATTGATGATGGGTATCACGCCTTGGGAGAGCAGGGCTGCCAGCGTGTTACGTGCGTTTAGATAACCTCGCCGGTTAGCCAGATCGGTGCGTGTCAGCAACACCTGACCTACCGTGATGCCGTACATACGAAAGAGCTGTTCGTATAAAGCCATCAAGCGCGGCTGCCCAACCGCCGCCAGCATCTGCTTGATCGGTATATCCTTTGGCAAGTCAGGGAATTTTAACCACTCTCTCCCAGCAGCGATCGCTCCGGAGGTGACCAATAACAGCTCTCTGCCTGGACGGTACAGCTCGGCCATCTGCCGAACCAGCTCGATCAGGCGCGGTGGAGAGATACCCGGCGTACCGGCGGTGAGCGTTGATGTACCCAGCTTTATCACAATGCGCTGGAAATTCATGGTCTTTTCAACCTGCATTTATCCCAACCCTGTCGGATTTGTCGTATTATACTATGAGCTGATACGTATTGGACGCTTGGGACCCCTTCACCCAAGCTACGCCTCTGTAGGAGAAAACATTATGAGCAAACTTCTTATCCTTGGAGCCACGAACGGGCTGACCATGCGCGAATGGAACGACGATGGCTGGCGCGTGTCTCGGCAAGGCCAAAGCGGGCTGATAGGTCTGCGGGTCACCAGCGCTGCCGCCCGAGATGGAGTCATGCTTGCAGGGACACGCGATGGCATTTTCAGGTCAGACGATCTCGGTCTTACCTGGCGAGACGTCAGCCAGGGACTGACCACGCGCTATGTTCGCTGGCTGGCAATCCATCCGGACAATAACAACATTGTGCTCGCTGGCACCGAGCCGGCTGGCATCTATATTTCAAAGGATGGCGGGCTAAGCTGGCGCACCTGCCCCGAAGTAGCCATGCTTCGCGACCAGCGCGGCTGGTCACTGCCGTATTCGCCTGAGGCAGGCTGCGTGCGCGGTTTCGCCTTCCACGGGCAGCGCGTCTACGCCGCGGTCGAAGTGGGCGGCGTGCTCGTCTCGGAAGACAGCGGCGAAAGCTGGCGCCTGGTCGATGGCAGCCAGGAGGTGACTTTCTATCCCCCAAAGGGAGCGATACATCCCGATGTGCACTCCATCGAGGTGCACCCCTCTTCACGTAATATTGTGTACGCCCCCACCGGTGGCGGGTTCTTTCGCTCTGGGGATGGCGGCACGACCTGGACCCTCCGTTACCGTTGCTACTGCCGCGCCGTATGGGTTGACCCAAATGATCCCGAACACATATTGCTGGGTGTGGCAGACGGGGTAGACGCCAACGGTCGCATTGAACGCAGTCGCGATGGCGGGCTAACCTGGCAACCAGCCTCCCACGGGTTGGAAGTTCCCTGGCGGCGGCACATGGTGGAGCGCTTTACCCAGGTCGGCGACGAGCTGCTGGCGGTGCTCTCCAGCGGCGACCTGATCGCTGCGCCGCTGGGTACACTGGAGTGGCGCTATATCATGCCTGATATTCGAGGGGTTAACGTAGTCACCTGGCTGACGTTATAATTGACTTCGCTGGGGACAGATTATCCAACAGGAGGCTTGATCAAAAGATGAAACGCTTGGAAAATAAAATCGCCATTGTAACCGGTGGCGGCAGCGGTATTGGCCGCGGCGCAGCCCATGCGCTGGCGGAAGAAGGCGCAAAGGTCGTCATCTGCGGACGGCGCTTGAACCGTTTAGAAGAGACAGTCGAGGCAATCTGGGGAAAAGGCGGGGCTGCCCTGGCAGTGCAGGCCGATGTCTCCAAAGAAAAGGATATCAAACACCTTGTTCAGGCGACTGTCGAGGCATACGGTCGCATCGATATCCTGATCAACAACGCCGGCGTGGACGGCGGCACAGCCATCCATCAGGTTGAAGCAGCGGAATGGGATCGCGTCATGGACATCAACCTGCGGGGTGTCTTCCTTGCCGTGCGTCACGTCTTGCCACTCATGCGCGCTCAGGCTGCCGGGCACATCATCAATATCAGCTCAGAGTCGGGGTTGGAATATTACACCGGCGATGGTGTCTACGGCACTTCAAAACACGCCTTGAACGCATTTGGCGAATATGTGCAGCGTGAGAACCAGGATCTGAACATCCGCGTCAACACCATCTGCCCCGGCATGGTGGTGACCGAGATGAGCGAAAACTCGCCTGGTCTTAATCACGCCAAATGCCTGTACCCGGAGGACATTGCCGACCTGATCATCTGGCTGCTCACTCGCCGGCAGAATATCAAGATCGGCACGCCGATCTTAATCCAGACCATGCTCAATCCTTGGGAATAGCAGGGTCAAGAGGCAAAAACACCGCCTCTTATTGACCGTATTGACGATACAGCGACAGTACCCTGTCAGCATATGAATACCCCCGGTCCATCGGACCGTAGGCCTTCAGCGCATCGCGCAAGCTGCCATTGCGCTCGAGCAGCCTTGCCAGCATGCGCGTCCCGTACTGCACATTGAACTCCGGGTCGCGCAGTTGGTCTGAAGACGGTCGTCCGGAGAAACATGGGCCATTGACACACATAAATGTAGCGGCGATTCCATCTCGGGGCATGATCTGCATCAATCCCACCGCCCCGCTGCGCGAAATGGCTTGCGGCTTACCCCCGCTCTCCTGCCAGATCACCGCAGCCACCAGATCCGCTGGCAAACCATGCTCACCAGCATAGCGAGTGATGAGGCTGCACCACTGGCGCACGCTTTCGGGAAATTCCTGGCTGACCAGACACCCTTCTGTGGAGACAGTACTCTCGGCTACAGTCTGTTCGGCGACCGGTATTGCATCTATTACCGAAGATGGATTAGGTGAAGATGCATTGGCAGATAACGCCGATGTGAGCAAAACTACAATCACATTGCCAAGAATTAAACCTCGGATAACCAGCCATGGACCTAAGCGCATAGGGGACTCCTAACTAAATATTGAAGTGACGTTAAAATAGCACATTTGTTCTAATTTGTCAATCCCCGCAACGTTGTTTAATTAACACACACGCCCTTTACCTTCTTAGGCCTGGGAGGGCGGGGTACGCATCACAAAAACGGTTTATTGGGCGGCGTCACCGCCGCCTAATAAACCGTTTTTGTGTTAATCATCCCCCCTCTAAGTTTTGCTTGGAGGTCGAGTTTAGGTTTCAGCTATAACTGGATATCTTCTGGCTCTTCGATCACAGATCCGACAATTGCAGCTTCTTCTTCCGCTTCGGTAGCCAATGGATCGCAGTCACGCAACAGACCAAAATCCAGCCCGGACAGTTCTTCGATCACCCCTACCGGCACCTGGTAGGTCTTGTACGCACCAAAGGCAAACTCGAGATCGTCCAGAAGGTTTTTCTGGGTCTGCAGATAAGCAGTGGCAGAGAGCTCGCCATCGTCTTTGACGATCACGACAACTTTCCAGAATTCGGCTGGGATCCGATAGCGTCCCCTGTAGCGCAGGTCATCGGCGCGGAAGATGGGACCAGTGAACACGCTGACCTTCTTGTCAAATTTCCCCGCGTTTTTCAGGATGTAATCCTCCAAATTTCGCCAGGTGCGCTGGTTTAGATTTTTATGCTGTGGCGCAGCGTTGGTGAAATGGAAAGTATCCTCAGATGCCTCACGCCATGCTCCCCCCCACATGGGGTCCAGTCGGCGCACCAGATGGCCGCGGTCGAGATCATTTTTCTCGTAGAGGTCCGGACCGGCCTGGTAGCGCTCGTCAACGCGCGGGTCTAAGTACCAGACATCTCGCTCGCGTTTTTGGGAGCGCAGTTTACCACCATCGATATTGACCGCGGTATAGTAAGCTAGCCGGCGGGATTTGCTCAAGACCACCGAGAAATGAGTGTATTTCAACTCCGTTCCGTTGCCATCCTTCAGGCGCACGAGATCGCGCCGGCGCTTGCTAGGCAGCTTGGGCAAAGGCACCGGCTGGCCGAGGAAATTAGTGTCATACCCCACACTGGAAGAGTACCATTCTAGGGCTGGAGTGTTCACCTCCATCCCCGGCGCAGAACCTGGTCCAACCGGGGCTGGTCCGGGACCAGGACTGGGAGCAGGCGCGGGAGCCGTGAGCAGCTCGTCAAATAACACTTTTTGTTCCTCGCTCCAACTACGCCCCTTGAGAAAAGCCAAAATGCTGCTGATGCGCACTCCTTCGTTAGCCACCCAGGCTAGCCTTTCGGCGCCCATGGATGGCTCCCAAAGATGGTCGTCCACTGCCAGCGGGCGCCCTTGCTCGTCCATTTTCTTGACCCCGGCATGGTGCAAGGCGACCACATCCCATTGATCGTTGAAAACCGGCGATCCGGAAGAGCCTGGCTGGGTGTCTGTCTGGTAGTGAATGAAGTTTTCGACAAGACCCACGATCTGGTTTTCACGCAGTGCCACCTGCTTGGTACTGCCCTCCGGGTGCTGGATCACGGTGACGTACTCCTTAAGCAGGGCTTTGCCAGAATCAGCCAGCAACCTGAGATAGCCAAAATCTGCCAGCTGCGTGCCGTCGGTAGACTGGGGACGCACAGCCACCAGGCTGAAATCCAGGTCTGGATCGGTGACGAAAAAGCGATCCGCATCGAGAGGAAAAGTCTTGGTATCAAGCGGGATGAAGTTGGCATCATCCTGAAAGTTAAAATCGGCCAGGCTGCGCCGTGCCATGGATGGGCTTTCTAACACGTGGTTATTGGTGAGCATAAGGCTGGGCGAGACCATGAAACCAGTGCCGAAGCCCCGCATTCGCCCCAGCTCGTCACGCACTTGAATGCGGCATACGGCGCGCGCCGCCTTCAGCCCGATCTCCAGGTAATTGATACTCACCAGATCGCTCTTGCCCAAGATGCGCTCCAGGGCTAGGCCATCATTCGTGTTGAGCAACGCCTTACGGGCGTCAAGGCGTTCTTTGTCCTCCACCGCACCGATATCATCCACAGTATCGATCGTGGCGAAGGAAAGCATGCTTAGCTTTTCATCGCGCCCTTGCTCTGCCTGCCGAAAGCGCTGCGAGGCTTCATCGGCTTTGCGCAAGGCTTTGTCTTGAATAGATTCCATGACAATCTCCTAGGGTAAATAATAGAATATGCTACTTACATCTACGCCGCACCCCTGAATAGTCTGGAGGATGTGATTGTATCCATAGCGTTCTATAATCTCTCCTCCCGGGGAAGGGGAGACAGCCTGCCCACCGGAACGGCAGCGCACGCAGGGGATGAGGAATATAATATCCAAATGGTCTCTATACCATCACATATCCATAATATGGCCAACCAGGCGAATGTGTTCCTGGCGCATACAGCGATCCATCACCACCTGAAGACCGGCGGCGCGCGCCGTCTCAGCGGCTTCTGGATTGGTTATACCTTCTTGCATCCACACAACTTTCGCTCCAATTTGAATCGCCTGGTCGACAATCGGAGGCACATCGCTCGACGGCCTGAAAATCTGCACCACGTCTATTTTACGCGGGATTGAAATCAGGTCAGGGTAGGCCTTGCGACCAAATATCTCGTCTACCCCGGGGTTGACCGGGATCACGTCATACCCTTGTTTGATTAAGTATTGGGCAACCCCATGGCTGGTCTTAGCCGGATTGGCCGATAATCCCACAGTTGCGATTACATCGCTGGTTGTCAATATTTGTCTGATAACGTCATCATTCATTGTTTATCCTTTCCGAGACGTACCGGTAATATTACCTGGAAGCAGGTCGCACCGGGCTTGGATGACAGGTGAATCTCACCGCAATGCTTGTTGACCACAATGCCGTAAGCAATGTTCAACCCCAGGCCAGTCCCGCTGCCAGGAGGTTTTGTGGTAAAGAACGGGTCAAAAATGCGCGGCTGAATATCGGGGGGAATGCCCGGCCCCGAATCCTGTATCTCGACCACCACATGATCGTTTTTCGCATAGGTTCTCAGAATCAGCTCACCCTGCCCCTGCATGGCATCGATACCGTTATCGATGATGTTCGTCCACACTTGGTTAAGTTCGCTGGCATATGCCTCAATACGAGGTAAATTCTGCGCATACTGCCGGATGACATTTACCCCCGTCTTTAGCTTATGGCGGAGGATCAACAGTGTGTTCTCCAGACCTTCGTGGACATCCACCTCCTGGATCGGCGCCTGGTCTAGATACGTATAATTTTTGACCCCCTTGACGATCTCCGAGATGCGACTGGTGCTTTGGTGCACTTCATCTAACAGGCTGTACACCAGGCAGCCGGCAGCCAGCCAGCGGATGAGCTGGATAAATTGTTCAGAGGGAATGGAACCAGTAAAGGAATTCAGCTCATCAGAAGACCATCCAGCCAGAACAAGGGGCTGCGTCAATTGCCAGGCATCATCCATACCGCGCTCTTCCAGCCACTCTTGCAGGGATTGTTCCTGGTCGAGCCGCGCCAGTGGGTCAAGGCTGGCTGGGACAGCACTGCGGCGCAATAGCTCGGCATGCAATTGATCGATGAGCATAGAGGTGCGTTCATCACTCGCACTCTGCTGCAAGCTAAAGTTCAGCTTCTGCCAATTTACGAGCGCCTCTTGTAATTGGGCTACACTGCGCTGAGCAGCCGCAGCAGGATTGTTCAGCTCATGGGCAAGACCAGCCGCCATCGTTCCCAATGAGGCCATTTTCTCTCGCTGGTGCAGCAAGGCCTCGGTATTCTTCAGTCGGGTGGTGACCGTGCGCAGTATTACCAGCGTAGCTGAAGGATGAGTCCTGAGCAACTGTTCAAACGCCTCAGCCGGGATCTTGCACAAGTGGGTTTCCTGCAAAGCGCGCACAGTTGCCATGCGGGGAGCCTGCGTGAGCAAAGCCATCTCCCCAATCACCTCTCCTGACCGGCGAACCGATAACATGACATCCCGGTCTCCAGAGCGTTTGCTCACCTCGAGCTCTCCATCCAGGATGAGATAAGCTGAGTCCCCTTCGTCGCCTTCACGAATTAACGTCTCACCTGCCTGCACAACGACGTTTATGGATAACGTCGCCAGCCAATCAAGATCCTCTGGAGAAAGACTAGCCAGCAAGGGCGCTTTTTGCAGGAGCTCAGCGTTCATCACACGACCTAAATGGTTTTCAGGTATTGCCGGATCAAGGCCACCGCCAGGCCGCCTTCGCTGGTGGCAGCTGAAACGCGGTGGGTTGTGCCGTAACGAACATCTCCCGCCGCAAAAATACCCGGGACGCTGGTTTCCAGCAGGTATGGATCGCGGTCAAGAGGCCAATTTGACGGTCGCTTGCCCTCGACCAGCAGATCCGGCCCGGTGAGCACGTAGCCCTTCTCAGCCCGCGCCACCAGATCGGCAACGAACTGGCTCTGGGGTCTCACCCCAATAAACACAAACATAGCTGCCCCTTTGAGGGTCTGAAGCTCGTCAGTACGGTTATTCTTCACCACGATCTCTTCCAGTTTTCCCTCTCCGCGCACATCGATGAGGTCTGTGTTGAGATAGATGTCGATCTTTTCATTCTGGCGGAGCTCATCCGCCAGATACTGGGCAGCGCTGAGCTCACCCCGCACAATTAAGTTCACCTTACGCGCAAAACGGCTCAGGTACAATGCCCCTTGTGCCGCCGAATTGGCCCCCCCAACAACAAACACATCCTGGTCCTTATACGAGCGTGCCTCGGTATAGGCAGCACCATAATAGACCCCTGCCCCAGACAGGGCAGCTGCGCCTGGCATTCTCAACATATGAAAAGAAGCTCCCGTTGCCAGCAACACAGCCCGGCTGGAGATTTCGGTGTTATCGGATAGCCGCACGATGCGATAAGGGTCCTGCAGGCTGATATGGGTAACCTCCTGAGCGGTCAATATCTCCGCCCCCAAACGGCGGGCTTGCGTCATGGCGCGCCGCGCCAGCTCATTGCCCGAGATACCATTCGGGAAACCAAGGTAATTGTCGATCTTTGGGCTGCTCCCAGCCTGACCGCCCGGAGTGCCTCTTTCTATTGCCAAAGTGCTCAATCCCTCCGAGCTGGCATATACCGCCGCCGACAACCCTGCCGGCCCGCTGCCTATGATGATCAAATCGTAGTATGGCAATGACGCTCGGGTCTTCAAGCCAACTTTTTCAGCCAGTTCACGCAGGTTTGGCTCAACCATCACCGAACCATCCGGGAAGAACAGGGTGGGTATTCTCAATTCTCCCTGGTTGTATTCTTCGACCAAGGCGCGGACCTTGGCATCCTTTTCAACGTCCAACCACTGGTATGGGATCAAGTTGCGTGTCAAGAAGTCCCTGGAATTGTGCGAAGCAGATGACCACAAAGTGCCCGCCAGGCGGATACCCTCATATGGCATCCTGACATGCGCCTTCCACTCCCCAAGCAATTCGTCAAGCACCGGATATAGACGCTCCTCGGGTGGATCCCATGGTTTCATCAGGTAGTAATCCAGGCTGACTTTATTGATAGAGTTAATCGCCGCCTCGGTATCCGCATAGGCAGTCAACAACACTTTCTTTGCTTCCGGGTACACATGGCGCGCCTGCTCAAGAAATTCCACGCCACTCATCTGCGGCATGCGTTGATCTACCAGGAACAGGGCAACGACCTCGGCTCGCCCTTGAAGTTGCTTCAGATATTGCATTGCGGCACTGCCCATATTGATTGGGACGATTCGATAGTCCTGACCATATTTCTTTCGCAGGTCGCGGTCCACGGCGCTCAGCACCATCGGATCATCATCAATTGCAAGGATTACTGGTTTTGCCATCTCGCCTCTTTCTTTGATTATATTCAAGTGCGCGGCGCCAGCCGCACTTAAAATAAATCGGATTGTCTATCCGACCACTATTGGCGCGAATAAGCGTATGTTGAACGGTATTACTATATCACAACCAAGTTGATGCCTAGCAGCAAGCGCTCTCCCAAAGCGCCCATCATCGTCAAGGAAAGATAACGTCAACTCGTCACACAATCCAAAAAATTCCATCAGCTTGATGAATGTCAATATACCGACTATGAAGGATAGATACACTAAATACTGAATTCCAGAACGAAAATAAAAACGAGCGGTGATATCGACCGCACCCGACCCGTAGAAGGTGATGATGGTCATAACCATACCTAAAATTAAAGCCACCCTGCGACCATACACCAGAAGCATCTTCAGAATGTCTGCTAATCGCCCCATCCTTGCTCAAACAGCTCCCTATTGTGAGGATATGCTTGCCACCCGACAATTCACAACGAATATCATACCATCCTCAGGGACTGTATACAAGACTATGTGTATAATAATTCTCTAATATACCCTTCCTACTCATAATTTAGGCTTTGCCGCACGTTGATGCGCGTCGCATTGCGGGCAGGGATAATGGCGGCTACCAATGCCACCACCAGGATCGTGCCCAACCAGATGAATACCGCCTGAATGTTAAATTGAAAATCTAGACGAGAATTAAACATCGCCATGCCCAGAGCGTTTGCCATGATAGGTGTGACCAGCAGCGAGAGCGGCACGGCAATAACCCAGCTCATCAATCCCTGCACTATGCCTTCCAATATGAACATACCCATAATCGTTCGCGAGAGCGCCCCGATGGCTCGCATCACCCCGATTTCTTTGGTGCGCTCGATCACGCTGATCCATAGCGCCCCCATCAGCCCGATGCCCCCCACCATTGCCACAATGACCGCCAGCACCAGCAGCATGATGACTACATACGAAAACGATACATCAGACGTTCTGCGCGTTGATGGCATGGTTTCCGTCTGTGAAATCTCGATATTATGCTCCCTGAAAAGATCGCCAAGCTGGCTGGCGGTCAGCTCTACTGCCTCAGG
This sequence comes from Anaerolineales bacterium, assembly GCA_036526235.1. Classification (GTDB taxonomy): domain Bacteria; phylum Chloroflexota; class Anaerolineae; order Anaerolineales; family UBA4823; genus DATCYX01. The sequence continues at coordinate 11,494 of DATCYX010000131.1, forward strand.
TGTGTGGTTTTGGGTGCGCACCAACAAAAGATTAGCCCTGCCGGTTTTTTTGGTAGCGGCAAAGACCACATCTCGCGGCCCATAGAGCGCATCGATATTGAAGCCCCCGCCGAACATCAGAAACACCCGGTATAAACCCACTACCTGCCAGTCGCTTTCTCCCATGACGCCCAGGTCCAGTTTCACTGTATCGCCCACCCGGATATCCTCATCGTCCGCGGTGGTCTTATTCATCACGATCACCCGTCTATCGCCCGGTTGCAGCCAGCGACCCTCCACAATCAATGGCTTGTACATGGGATCTTCGACGGGCACCCCTTGCAATTGCGAGCCGAGGCCGGCATCCAGCATTTTCTGCCCTTGATGCAATATGGTGGCAGGCACTGCCAGCCACATACCGGCATGATCTACCCCAGGTGTTGCCTCCATCATAGCAACCGTTCGATCAACGCGTTGCAAATCATCAAAGGAGATGACCACATCATAATCGCGGCGCGCGAATTCAGCGTCCAGCGTGGCGTCGATCGAGCTTGAAAGACTCATCACCATCAAAAACATAACCCCGGCGATGATCAGTACCAACTGGGTGAGCAGCAATCGTCCTTTTCGCCGGAATGTATTGGCTAGAGCCATAGCTTGATACGAGATCAAGAAGCGCCGCCCAATGCCCTCCACCAGCCGGTCAATCCAATTCGAGCCAAAATCCCCACCCAGGCCATAGCTGGCGATAGCCTGCCTGACCGTGATGGCCGCGCCCTGCAGGATAGGGATCAGGGCAGCGGCCAAAGGCACTACCAGTGCGGCCACCACCATGAAAATAGTCGCTTGCGGCGACGATGTAAATTGAGTGTACTCGATGTTATACAAGCTCAGGAACCAGCTAGAGATTCTAAAGGACGCCAGCGACCCCAGGGGCAGGGCGATGCCCAACGAGAGCAGCCCATAGATCACCACCCCGCTCAGATAAACACGCAAAACTGTAAAGCTGGTGCCCCCAATCGCCTTGAGGATGCCAAGCTGGTTGGTTTGCTGGGTGATGATCGCCATCAGCGTATTGGAAACCAGCACTGCGCTGAGCAACATGGAGATCACCGCCAGCACTTTTGTGACCAGCGCCATGCCATCCACGAAGGCACGTCCCCAATGCTTATTCGGATCCTGGTACATGGTAGCCGCGACGCTAACCCCCTGCTTGGCCAGGCGCTCCTTGACCACCGAGGCCACCTCACGGGCGTGATCGTCAGTATAAGGAGTCACGCGGAACATAATGCGGGTAAACTGGCCGCGCGGGATGCCGTACTCCTCCATGGTATCTTCACCACCGAAAAAATAGGCCATATCGTACATGCTGGGCGGCGGCACAAAGGGATGGCGAATCTTGCCGTTGATCTCGAAAGTTCGTTCTCGCTTGCCGACCTCGAAGATCACCTTATCGCCGACATCAATGCCATAAAACGGCGCGTGCATGCGCTCAATGTTCAGATACTTGCCCTCCGGCCAGGAACCCGCTTTAAGCTGCAATAGCTCATATACTTCACTCTCGTAGTCATCGCGGCTCATGATCACGCCTTTGCGCCACTTGTCGCCCGGGTCCAGCTTATAACGCACTTCGATCATGTTTAAGACCTCCACCTCCTCAACCTCGGGCACATCGCTCAACGCCAGGAGGCTATCACGGTCTACGGGTTGCATCAGTGCCATTGTGACGTGGGCAGGCAAGGTCATTTGGTGGGCAGCGTCCATAGTGGGCAGCATCTGTTCCGCCAGGCCGAAGGTAGTGCCCACTGCGAAGACGCCCACCGCAATGCTCAGAATGACGAGCAGTGTGCGCAGCTTGTTATGCCACAGATCAAACCAGACTTTTACCCAAATGACACTCATACGCGCAACTCCACAATATCTCCATCTTGCAGTTCATAATCGCGCTGCACCATCTGCCCATCAAAGGTACTGCTGCCCCACACGCGCGCCGATTTTAGATGATCATAGAAATCACGATGGATTTTTTGAGCCAGATCAGTAATCGTGCTTCCCTTTTTTAACACAAATGGTCTCTCGAGGTCGGCTTCATTGCCGGGTGGTTTGGCATACACCCGCATGATGTCCAAGCGCTCAAAGACGGTGCGTTTCAAAAGCTCAAAATTACGACCCGTGACTGCTGACACCGGCAGGGTTGTCCAATCTCCTTCCATAATCTCGCAACACACTTCAAATAGCTCATCCAGGTGCTCATCGTCACACTTGTTGGCTAGCACGATCACCGGGAGAAAGAACATGCGGCTGTCCTGCGGATAGGTGTCTTTCAAATGGGCAGGCGCAATACGATGCTCTTCCAGCAAGGTCAGGGTGCGCTCAAGCTGATTTAACGGATCCGCTTGCAGGTCGACCACCAGCAAAACCAGATCCGATCGGCGCACCAGGTCGAACAAGCCGGGTTCGACGTAACCGCTGTCCATAGGCGGCGTATCCACCAGTTGGACCTGGATATTTTCAACCATCATCATGCCTGGGGTTGGCTTCCAGGTGGTGTAAGGCGCGGGTGAAACGTCCGGCTCAGCCCGGGTCAGCGCCGCCACGAGCGCAGATTTCCCCACGTTGGTTGGACCGATCAACACCGCCTGACCAGCCCCCTCCCGTTCGATTTGAAAAGCCGAGGTATGCGCGCCTTGCTTTTTGCGGACCTGGGCTTCCTCTCGCAGTTTGGATAGCTGGCGGCGCAGGTCTGCGCGCAGCTTATCGGTGCCCTTGTGCTTCGGTACGGTAGCGATCAGCTCTTCCAGCAAAGCCACTTTTTCCGCCGGGGATTGTGCCTCACGGAAGCGCTTATCCACCTCGAAATAATCTGGAGGTAGGTTTGTAGGCATGGCTTATTGTTAAATTATATACAATTTCCGCCTACTTTAGGCAAATGTCTTGATAAATGCGTCATTGTGGGTAATCTGACAGCGCAGGGCACACTTCAATCCCAGGCGAAATCGACGGTTATCGCGACACCTGGCAAAAAAAGATATGTCTGGGCGATTTCAGATAAAGATTGAGATGGCTTAATCGCTGCCCACCCGGGCCAGCTCGACCAATGCTACTGGCTAAGCAACAACCCCCACATATAGCCCTTACTAAGGCAAGTTCAGAAGAACCATACTATATGTTGCCTAAGGATTATGAATTTTCTACCGGATAAGTGCAAGATACGCCTGAACGACGGACATCACCAGATTAGCTATCGCACCAGAAGTATTCGAGACAAACACAACTGCGAAGCTAAACACTGACCCAGCCATTAGTCCTGGCCTTACGAGTGCTCCCCTGCTCAAGATGCAGAACGCCACTGTCAATTGAAAGACGATCAGCAATATCGTGAACGCCCTCGCATGAGGAATTACCAATTTCCGAATTAACTGTTTTGAAGGAGCTAGGATGGCTTTATCTGCAAAACTTCCATAAAACTCATCACCGTGACGCAGGGTATAGAGGGAATTGAAAATAGCCCCTATTAGATACAGCACTCCAAAACCAATCTCAATCAAGTTTCGGATCAGGTTGATTAGCTCCATTCTTTAGATATCATACCATTAGTTGTTTAGGACTTCTTACTGTTAGCAAGCCAGTCACATAGGTCGATGTAAATATCAGAGCAAAGGGTATCCACGTACCCAGCATGCTGGTAAACATTTCAAAACTTTTGAGAACCAACATAGCGACCAAGAAGAAATCCATGAAGATGACGAAACCTACAAAAATCAATGCCGTCATTAGCGGCGTGGTGAAATTGAATCTTTTGAAATAATTCAATGACACGACCGTAAAAAATATAGGCGCGCCAACAGCATGGATGATGAGGGCATTTTCTATCGTGGTCGTTGCCTGGCTAATCCCCATGGACGCAGTACATAGCGCCCAGCCGATAAACGCATGGGCTAGAATTATCAAAACCTTCTTGATGTTCATTGCATTCTCCATATGTTGTTAATTTTCTTGTATACGCATAGCTTGCCAGGTTGTCCGATTAAGTTTTATCACACAACGCTTCTTGCTCCTAATCAAGGCTTCAATCTGTGGTTGCCGATGCTCCACTAGCAACCTCAGCTATCTTGGATTCCAGACCAAAGCCGAACAGGTCGCGCAGGGAGCTATGGCTGCGGTGCATCAGCCAGGTCAAGATCACGGCATAGATGAAGTTGGACGAAGCTGTTTCAAGAAAGTGCGATAACGCCACCGAAGCAGGCATCAATGGGTTAGGTATCAGATGCACATCATTCTGCACCAGTGAGAACAGCAGCGCGACGATCAAGCCTGCTTCCCAGACTTTGCCTTTTGTCGTGCGAATGATTGGCGCGGCCAGAGCGATCCATAACGCCCCCCGGAAAAACTCGAACACGAAGACAAGAGGGTCGTTTGCCCATAAGCCACCTATCTGGGCTATGAAACTCTCAGGGCGTGTCACGCCATAGAAAGCGGTCAGCTCTGGGTTTTGTAGGGCGATGTAATAGCCAAATGCCCAGAACAAAACTGAATAAACAACTACGGACAGGAATGCCACTTTTCCAACAAGCTGACTGGTGGGCATCACCATGCGCGTGTTCGGTGATTCATCATCCTCTTCTTTTATTTTGGCCTTGCCCAAGATTGGCACGGCAATTATGGGGAAGATCACAGCCATTGGCACGGTGAAAAGAAACAGTCCCGGGAGCTCCTCGGGTTTTATGTTAGTCATGAAATACCAGGCTTCAAGCATCGACGTGAATGTCTTCACACCATAGAATACTAAGGCAACGACGACTATCAAGCGCAGACCGCTCAAACGGGAGCGCAGGATGAAATAGGTCAGTATCATCGTGTCGATGATACTGACAACCAAGAGACCAAGTGCAGACGTAGCTGATTCCTCAGGGCTCATTTCAGTCGCTGAGAGCTGTGCCGTAAAAATGCCAGATCCGACTGAGAACAAGATAAACATCACCACGGTCAGAACAACGATTTTCACTAACAGGACGAGCGCAGATTTGATATTCATAGTTATTTCCTTTTACCCATTTTGATCTCCTTTGTGTTTCCATGTTATCTGCAAAAAGATTGGCTCAAGCCTCCTCATCCGGCTTTGACTCTACTTGGGTAACCGAGATCAGGGTCAGGTTCATATCCCGAATTTTGAGCAGGATACTGTGTAGGGAAGCTTGGTCGGGAAGAGAACCGGATAGGGTGGTTGTGCCATCGCACCCATGGGTGAAGGCCAGTCCCTCAAACCACTCCGCCCAGCGCTTCTCGAGGCAACCTTTGATTTTTATTTCGTAATTAACGTGATCAGATTTATTCATTGATTTTTTCAGCCATTTTGCGTTTTGCGCTCAGCAAGCCGCTCCATTAGACTTGAATTGCCTAGCCCTCGCAGTTTGCCCTGAGGCGCAGTCGAGTCAGATGCAATTTGGGTTAGTTTTTGCTATTATGCTTCACGGTCATATGGACAGTTCTCACTTCGCGCCTTTTAAGCATACCGGTGAGCCTCGGCAATCTTGCGCGTTAGGTCATTCAGGCTATCGCGCTTGTCCTGCTGCGCAACATGACGATCCCCAGCCCTATCAACCATACGATCTTCCCCAGCGCAAAAACGAACACCACCGGCATGAAGAGAGACGGAACAGTTGAGAGGAGACCCGCCAAACCGAGCACGACACCAAAGTAGTTCAGTACCTTGGGAAGCTCTCCCACTCGCAAAGCGACCAAACTTGATAGCAGAACCCATGTGCCGCCCAGAGTCTCGCCACTAGCACCGCTTAATCCATTTGCTACAGATTCAATAGCCAACCAGACCGTCGCTGCTTGCTGTGGGTCTTTGGCATAGAGATCGACGACTGTAGCCATGCCGACGTTTGAGATCATGCCGCTGGCAATGATCACACAGGCCCAGACAAGCCCAATGCCAGTCGCTGTCTGCACCAATGCGGGCGAGCCAACCTTCAAGCGCTCGTAGAGCGCTAACGCCAGGGCTATCTGAAAGAAGCCCCAAAATATATAAGCGATCAGGTTCAAAATGTACAGGAAGGCCTGGTTGTTCACGAGCGTAGACACTTTCTCGACAGGGTCGACAACGTCCATAGTGCCGACTACCAAGAGGTAACCCACCAGAGCGATCAAGTAGGCTGCTGCCTCGTACAGTGCGGCAACGCCGCCCATCTTCTGTAAATTCTTCATGTCATTTCTCCTTTATTGTTATTGATTGATTCCTTCGGCATGAGTCTTATTCGGGTTGATTCAAGAGCACAGTTATTTGTCTGTTGCGCCTTTACCACCTTTGAAGGCAAGCCACACAGCAATCGCCACTTCCCCAATGATCTCAGGCAGCATTAGAAACTGATTCAATAGCTCTGGGTAGATGGGCAAGAAAAGGAATGCAAAGCTGTCAATTAGATAGCTGAGGAATGCAGCCATCATCAAGACGCCCAGAATCTTGGGAACGAAGCCTGACTTGTATGCTAAATAACCCACGACACCGAGGTGAAAGCTGAAAAAGAATAGTCCCATATGGAATCCGTATTCAAACCCATTCAGGACTAGCATGCCCAGCGCCTGTAGCTGTTCAGCTTCAAATACGGTCAAGAGATCAGCACTGCTGGGAAAGACCGAACCGAAATACAAATTGACCAACGAGGCTGCGAAAATCGCATCGTGAACCAACATGAACCATACTGAGAGCAACGCCAGACTCTGGTTAACGCGTTTGAAAAAGACATAAAGTCCCCAAGCCCTCAGCATGTCACCCAGAATTGCGACCACCCAGCCAAAAATGCCGGCGCGATATAGCGCCTCTGATGCCATGATATTTCTGGCTGTTGTCGCCGCATCGTCCGCCACAATCAAACTGTTCGTAGTGAGTTCGACGAAGACAGCGCCTAGAATTGAGGCTAGTAATCCGATGCCTACGGCTATTGCAGCTGTGCGTTGTGATGTGTCGGCAAATTTTGAGGTATCTGTTTCTGAATTCATTTTTTCTCCTCTCTAGCTTTTCCAATCGATCCTATCAATTGGAATATACAAATTAATGTGTGGAGATGTCATCATCACATGTGATGATTTTTGTTACTGTATCAGTTAAGCCAAGAGGGACAAAAAAAGCCCTGCCTGGAAGCAGCTATGTTGACCCATATCCAGGCAGGGCAGAATGGCAGTTGTGATATGTATTGATTATCGCAAGTTAAGTTCTTCCGCTTTACGGACAGCCGCCCGGCGGTTACTCACGCCCAATTTGCCATAGATGTTTTGCGTGTGGGTGCGCAATGTGCTCAAGGCGATCATCAGCACATCAGCAATATCTGGCCCGGATAATTCTGTTTTGAGCAAGCGCAGAACTTCAATTTCTCGCTCGCTCAGGGGTTCGATGAGTGAATGGACAGAGGTTATTTCCACCGGGACACGATCAGTTTCAAATCCCGCCAGCAATTTAGAGACATAGTCGGGTGCGATACCCCTGGCTTCAGCATTTTGCAGCAGGGCTTCCATCGGATCACCCTCATCCAAAAAGACGCGCACATAACCCTCCGCTTCAGCAGAGAGCAGCGCTTGCTCAAGCGCGATCATCGCCTGATCGCTATCCCCTTGCTCATGTTGAGCTAGCGCAAGGAGAACGCGTATCTCAATTAGCCTGCCAAACCATCCCCCTGCTTCTGCTACATCTACCATTCGAGCAAGTAAGGTAACCGCTTCACTAAATGAGCGGCAAGCGATGAGCACACGGGCAAACACTTTCCATTCACCAAGTCGATGGAAATTGATCTCCCCCTCGGGGTCGAGACCGGCGTTCATCGCCCAACGGTTAGCAGCATCTACCTTCCCCAGAGCGACCCACAGCAAGGAACGGAGCGATTCCACAGCGGGCATCACCATGGCAGGATTACCCTCTCCAAGGGCTGCCAGCTCATCCAGGGCAGCAAATGCTCCCTCCCAATCTCCCTTGGCAGCTCGTATCCGAGCCAGCCCGGTGAACCCAGGTATAAAAGCCTCCAGGAATCGCCAGGGCTTCGC
>DATCYX010000132.1:0-8527 GCA_036526235.1 Anaerolineales bacterium
GCGGGGTTCTGGCAATCAAACCGTCCAATATGACCTATGAAGAAGCTGCCGTCGTTCCTATGGGGACGATCATGGCTTTGTATTTGCTTAGAGAAAAGGGAGATATTCACCCAGGACAAAAGGTTTTGATCAATGGCGCTAGTGGGGGGATAGGCTCAGCTGCGGTACAAATTGCCAAGTTCTATGGGGCTGAAGTCACCGGGGTCTGCGGTACTCCGAGATTAGAATTCGTGATATCTCTGGGAGCCGATAAGGTCATTGATTACACTAAAGAGGACTTTACCCAAAGCGGTGAAACCTATGACCTCATTTTTGACGTATTAGGCAAGAGTTCATTCTCACAGTGTAAAAGCTCGTTAAACCAAAACGGACGCTATCTATTAGCCAGCTTTAAGATGGGAGATCTTGTCCAAATGCTGTGGACTTCGATGATGTCCGGCCTGCCTGGCCGGCAGGCAGGTAAGAAAGTAATTTGTGCGCTTGCACCGGGAAGTACTGAAGATTTGAATGCCGTCAAAGAGCTTATTGAAGCAGGCAAGATTAAAGCGATCATAGATAGAAGGTATCCGTTAGAACAAGCTGCCGAAGCCCACAGGTATGTTGAAGAAGGACACAAAAGGGGACATATCGTCATAACTGTGAAACATAACGGCAAGACCTGACAAAGCGTCGCACCTGGTCATTAGGAGGAGCACAGATGAAAGCGATCGTATGGACGAAATACGGACCACCGGATGTGCTTGAATTAAGAGAGGTGGAAAAACCCACGCCCAAGGACAATGAAGTACTTATCAAAATTCATGCGACAACAGTAACAGCAGGGGACTGTGAACTCCGAAGTCTTAAACTCCCAATCTACATCAGTCTCCCTTTGCGGATATGGCTAGGTTTCAGAGAACCAAGAAGTAATACCATACCAGGGACTGAGCTAGCCGGAAAAATTGAAGCCGTAGGTAAATATATAAAGAAATTTAAAGTGGGTGACCAGGTATTTGGATCTGCCGGGATGGGTTTTGGCGCAAATGCCGAGTACTTATGCCTGCCTGAAGAACCTGGTGAGATGGAAGGGGGGGTTGCCATAAAACCGACCAATATGACCTATGAAGAAGCCGCCACCGTTCCTTTTGGGGGACGAGATGCATTGCATTTTCTTAGAAAAGGGAATATCCAAAGTGGGCAAAAGATTCTGATTAACGGTGCAGGTGGAAGCATAGGTACTTTTGCAGTTCAGCTTGCCAAGTACTTTGGGGCTGAAGTGACTGCTGTTGACAGCACGGCGAAATTGGACATGTTGACCTCGATCGGTGCAGATCACGTCATCGACTACACACTAGAAGATTTCACAAAAAGGGGTGAGATCTATGATGTTATTTTTGATGTGGTCGGTAAGATTTCGTTTTTACGTAGCAATAAAGCGCTAAAACAAAATGGAACCTATTTATTAGCCAACCCTGGGTCGCAGGTGGTTCAAGGGCTATGGACCAGTTTGACAAGCAGTAAAAAAGTAATTATGCAGACAGCAAGTGGAACAATCGCAGATTTAATTTTCCTGAAAGAACTTATTGAGGCGGGGAAGATAAAAACGGTCATCGATCGGCGCTATCCATTAGAACAGACTGCCGAAGCTCACCGTTATGTCGAGACAGGGCAAAAACAGGGAAATGTAGTCATCACAGTGGACCATGACGACAAAACCTAGGCCAAAATTAGGCGTCATTACCTGAAAGACGGCATACTGAAAGGATGAAACGATGTCAAAGGCAGAATTCTTAACCGTTCGTTGGAATAATTTGCTCACGCTGGGTTTAGGACTTCCCGCCCTTATCTACGTGATCATGGCTTTTTCCACTTCCTTTTGGACGGGAAGGGGTGGGTTGATCGGCTTATCGATTATCGGGGTGCTTTATTGACTGGTACTTGAAGGTCACACCTCCATGCGGTTCGCATGGCTTCGAGAAAACTCGGCGAACTACGTCTCCGTCAAACAGGGATTCACTCACCCACTTGCGTTAATTCGGAGGATTTATAACGCTGCTTTCTGGATTTTTTTGCTGCCCTTTTTCACGCTCATCGATTATGGCACAGGATTTCTAACCTTTACCGTCATTATTGCTATCAGGCTGGGTTTAAATCTATATACAAACAACTTCCTCGATCTCACGCCAGCGCAGTACGATAGTTTTCCCTTCAGAATTCCATGAATATTCGAGGGACCTAACATTCACCTACTTTGATTGAGCTGTACGGCGTCAGCCATTAAACCACCTGCTACAAAATACGGGCCGCTATTTGCTGGCCCGTGTTTTTTTACCTCTCGAATCCACAATTAACCCCCTGAATAACACTTTCGGGGTATGACACTAATACTGCCAAGCTTGTATGCTAAAACTGTAAGGATTATTTTTTAAACAAGGCTGGTTGGCGCCTCCATCTTTTTCAAATGATATAAGGAATATTCTCATGACTGATGAAAAAACAATCACCACAGATTCTTCAAAGAAAACCTCGACAAATAGGAAGCGGATTCACTGGATGGATAACCTCAGAACCATTATGATCCTCTTAGTGGTCCTATACCATGTGGGAGGCGTTTATGAAGGTGCCGGTCTTTGGGGTTGGTTCTGGATTGTGGATGATCCAGATACCATATCTTGGGTTGGCATCGTAGGTATCGTAATCGATATTATCGTGATGCCCACCATATTCTTTATTTCAGGTTATCTGGCTCCAGCTTCCTTGAAGAACAAGACTGGATTGGAATTTCTCAAAGGGAAATTCAAACGGCTGATGGTCCCCTGGGTGATCGCCGTGCTTACGTTGATCCCCCTCTACAAAGTCATATTTCTATATTCTCGAGGATTACCTCAAGAGCACTGGACTACCTACTCTCACATAACCAACCCAAACAGCCAAAATTGGTTATGGTTCCTGCCTGTGCTGTTTACCTTCAATATGCTCTATCTGCTTTTTACAAAAGCAAAGATCAGGATCCCGAACATATCGCTAAAGGGCGCTGTTTTGGGCACCTCTCTGATTGGATTTGTATATAGCTTGAGCATCGGTGGGATTCTCGGTTTTCGGAGCTGGACCTTAACCCCGTTGATCGATTTTGAAAATGAAAGACTGCTCCTGTACTTCATGGCTTTTTTGTTAGGTGTGCTATGTTTTCGGCAGAACGTATTTGCGGAAAAACCCAAAAGCAAAACGCTGTATACCGTTGTAAATTCGATTGCCTGGATTCCGATCACTGTCCACATCTTTGCACGGCTGATTCCCTTTTTTGTGCCAGAAGGTTTTTTGATTTCTCCGCTTGTGGATAGGCTTATTTGGTGGCTTAGTTTTTACCTTTCGCTGCTCTGTTTGCTGTATCTATTGGTTGAAACATTCTGGAGGTATTTCGATAAAACCGGAAGCATCTGGAGTGAACTGAACCGCAATTCATACAGTGTTTACATCATCCATGTGATCGTTATCGGCATATTCGGTACGCTCTTACTGAACCTGAACCTGCCTGCTTTAGTGAAATATCCCGTTTTGATTGTCTTAACCTATCTCGGCAGTAATTGGCTCATCTCCTCTTATCGAAAAGTTTCTGCTGAATTCAAAAAACTGTTTATTGAATGGAGGAAATTAGCTCTATAAATACAATACTCTATCCTATCATCGTCAATGCCTTGTTTTGCAGACTCTCGGCATGACGCTTCCGCAGCATCTGGATGTCCATCATCGTCCGCTCTGGTCAAAGCGTGTTTTTTGCCTTCCTAATCCTCGGTTTTGTGCTGGGGTGGCGAAGTGGCTTGAAGAGGTAATCAACCATGAATAAAGTCAAACAAAAACTTACTTTAGATCGCCCGGCAACCTACCAGATTAGAGTGCCGGGGCACCTCGATAAGAGCTGGTCGGAGTGGACAAGAGAGATGACTATTTCAACCGAAAGCGATGAAGATAATCTACCGGTCACGACCCTGATGGGAACCTTTGACCAGGCAGCGCTGCATGGTCTGTTGCGCCACCTCTATTCTCTCGGTATCCCTCTGATATCAGTCAATTATGTTGAGCGCGTATAAAACCTCCAACGCTCACAAATTTGGAGCATCAACACAGGCTTCGGTGAGATTGGTAATACACTGAAAACATGGATGAAGAACTTTGCTGAAGGAGGTTTAACCATGACAGAGCACTCAATAATTGTTATCGGTGCTGGCATTGCTGGCCTCTCCGCTGGTTGCTATGGTCAGATGAACGGCTACAAAACTCGCATTTTCGAGATGCACAACGAACTTGGCGGTTGTTGTACATCATGGAAACGCAATGGCTATACGATTGACGGCTGCTTTCACTATTTGACAGGATCAAGTCCGGGGCAAAGCTTCTACCATATTTGGGAAGAATTAGGAGCATTAGAAGGTCGGGGTATCGTTAATCATGAAGAATACGCTCGCATTGAAGGAAACGATGGTAAGGTCTTCATCGTCTACTCTAACATAGATCGCTTGGAGCGGCATATGAAAGAGCTTGCACCGGAGGATACGGAGGTCATCAAAGAGTTTACCGATGGCATCCGTACGATGATTCACTTCCCCATGCCCGTAGAAAAGCCACAAGAGCTTTACAGCCCAATTGACGGGTTTAGGATGATGTATAAGATGTTCCCCTTCTTGAGCTTTTATAGAAAATTTGGCAAGGTAACAATCGAGGACTATGCCAAACGCTTCAAGAATCCATTCCTCCGTCAGGCTTTTTTATATATTGTAAATCTCCAAAACAGCACTGACTTCCCCATGTTAGGGATAATGCAAGTGCTTGCTTGGATGAACCAGAAGACAGCTGGATTTCCGGTTGGTGGCTCCTTGGAGTTTGCCCAATCCATTGGACGACGCTACATTGATTTAGGAGGCGAGATTCAATACGCTTCGCGGGTAGTTAAAATCTTGGTAAAAAATAATCGGGCAGTTGGTGTGAGGCTGGCTGATGGCAGTGAGCACCACAGTGATATAGTCATTTCCGCCGCTGATGGTCACCGTGCGATATTTGAAATGCTAGATGGGGAATATATCAATGACAAGATCAAGGGCTACTATGAGGAACTTCCCATCACCCCTCCCATAATCCACATTGGACTGGGCGTTGCGCGATCGTTTGAAGAGCTGCCGCACAGCGTGACAGGTACAGACCTCGTTCTCGATGAGCCAATTACCATTGGCGGGCAGGAACGCAGTCGAATGTGTGTGCAAATTTACAATTTCGACCCCAGCCTGGCGCCGGCAGGCAAGACGGTAGTGAAAGTTTATTACGCTTCGGATTATGAGTACTGGAAAAAACTAATCCGGGATTCTGCGCGTTATGAAGCGGAGAAAGAACTGATCGCCGACCAGGTGATAGCGGTCCTAGACCAACGTTTCCCGGGGTTGGCTTCCCAGGTAGAGATGAGTGATGTGGCCACACCAATGACCTTCGAGCACTACACTGGTAACTGGCAGGGCACCTTCATGGGATGGCAAACTTCAACCAAGACTTTGATCATGCGCATGAGCAAGACCCTGCCGGGACTTAAGAACTTCTATATGGCGGGGATGTGGGTGGAGCCGGGAGGTGGCGTACCCACGGCGGCTATGTCGGGCCGCAATGTAATCCAAATTATATGCAAGCTAGATAAGAGGCCGTTCAAAACAAAACTTCCATGAAGTTAATATATTGATGGCGCGGTGACCTGCTCGGGTAAGTTGAGTCTGGTTATCGAATATGTAGAAAACAATATCGATACAGGAAAAATGGAATTTCTAAAATCTCTTAGGAAAAAATCATCTGGGAGAAAAAACTCTCAACTGCTAAAACCTACTTTTGGACACAATGTCACAATGAAGCAACTTGATAAGCGCCAAATTACTGGATGGATTGGGGTGGGTTTTTCCATTGTTATCACCTGCACCTGGGCATTTTGGGGCATCATTGAGACCTTCCATGAGGGTTGGTATTACGAGTCTTTTCTCTCCAACGTAGGCTTAATGCTCGCGCAGTACCTGAGCCCAATGCTCATCTTTATGGGAGTCACGCTGATTTCAATCTCTTGGCCTCGGTTCGGCGGGGGTCTACACCTGATCTTAGCCTTGCTGGTTGCCTGGTTCTTCCAGGTATTTACCAATGCAGCCATCTTTATGCTTATCCTGCCACTGATTGGGATTGGAGCGCTTTACTGGTTCGGTCGTCCCGAGCCACGCAAGATTGCCCTGTTATTGGCTGCTGGACTTCCCATGCTGATACTTGTCATATCCGGTGTAGAGCCCGTCCTCCGTGTGTCCCAACGCTTTGATGATGGCAATCTACAAGCCCAATTGGTATATGGAAATGGAGTCGATCTCGTATGGGCCCCTGATGGACCTGGATGGCCGCGTACAGGGGTAAACTGGCATGAAGCACTACAGGTCTGCCAACATCTCAGTGAAGATGGTCTTACCCTTTCCCTCGAATCACTAGACATATGGCGATTGCCGACCGTGGACGAAGCCGTACGCTCTATGGCTCGGCACGGTCAAAACAGCGGTGGGGTATGGGATGCAGAAATTGCCGAGGCCACCTATGAAACAACTCCCGACAAGGAATCTCCATTGTGGAATATCCATTCCCAAGTGATCTACTGGTGGACGGCGACAACGGTTGATGAAGAACAGGCCTTTATCATTGTCTATGATGGAAAGGTTTGGCCGAGATCAAAGCAACTCAGTCTGGCATATTTAGGGTTTCGGTGTGTGAAATAACAATGCTTACCTGTGTTCTGTAACAGTTACGCATAAATTTGTAATTCCCCAGTGAAATACCCTCTTGTTTAAAAAGCGAACGGGGTACAACGACAATAGAAATTCCTTGATCTATTTGCCGTCTCAAATCTTCGATATATAGTGAACAAAAGCATCCAGAATATAAGCCCAATGCATCATTCGTCGAAGGGATGGAAATCTCATGACAAACATCACTTGAAGGATGATCTATGATCTAATAATATAGATACATATTAATAGATAAGGTTAATTATTGGAAAAGAGGGAGAGAAATGGATCCAATAACACTCGTTATTATAGTGATAGCCAGTTATCTCCTGGGCGCAATTTCTTTCGCTCGTCTGATTCCCCGGATTGTCGATCCCAAAGCTGATCTTAGCGATGTCTCGTTGCCAGTCGAAAATAGCGAAGAAAAGATGCCTATGCTTGCAATGGGCGCCAACACAGCATCAATCAAGTATGGGCCCAAGGTTGGTTGCAGTATAGGACTGCTGGATATTTTCAAAGTGTTCTTACCTACATTGCTGGTTCGGGTGCTTTATCCGGATGCACCTTACTATCTAGCGGCTGCAATAGCAGAGTTTATCGGCCACTGCTGGCCTATATATTATCAATTCAAGGGTGGGCGGGGCATTTCGGCTTTTTACGGTGCCTTGTTTGCTATCGACCCGCTTGGCGCAGTGGTTGTCGCCAGCACTGCCATGTTTATCGGGATGGTTCTACTGAAGGAGTTGCTGGTGGCTTATACGGGTGGGGTGCTTTTAACCGTTGTCTGGTTTGCAATCACCCGCGGCTGGGACTTCCACCTTGCTTACGCACTAGTAATCAATGTGCTTTTTGTCGTCGCTATGATCCCAGAGCTGAAGATGATCCGAGAAATTCGGCAGAAGTATGGCAGAGAGGATATGCGTAATAGTATGAGCACCTTCCCAATGGGCCAGGCAATGCTCAAGTTGATGGATGCTCTTAAAATTCAACGCAAGTAAACGAGATTGGGGTGGTATGAAATATCTAGTATCGCTGCATACAAACAAGTCACCTGACAATATTGGGAACAAAGCTCTAAATCTACATCGCCTGTGGCGGAAAAAATTCAATATACCGAGGACTTACATATGTACATGGAATGCCTTCCTGGACTTCCAGAGCCTGGGTAGCGTTGCTGTTGATGCCTTGTCGAAGGAATTAGAGCAGATCATCAAGCCAGAGCGGTCCTACGCTGTGCGCTCATCGGCCAATTTCGAAGACAACAATCAGCGTTCATTTGCCGGACAATTCACCAGCCTGCTAAATGTACGCGGTGTAGATCATGTTTCCCAGGCCGTACAATCCATATGGGAGGCTACCGAGTCTGAAGGGGTTCAAGTCTATCTAAAGCAAAGTATGCAGCCGAAGGATCGGCTCTTAATGGCAGTGATTATACAAGAGATGATTGAACCGGTAATTTCGGGTGTGTCATTTTCACGCAACCCGATCACGGGCGCAGAAGAAATTATTGTGGAAGCGGTGCGTGGGGAAGGCTCGCAGTTGATGCAAACTGGCATTACGCCAATGCGCTGGGTGAGCCGCTGGGACATCATGCTGGATAAGCCAGATGGCGAGTCACAGCTAAACAGGCTAATCGAGCAAATAGTGAAAGAAACCAACCAGATTGCGATCCTCCTTCGGCGGGATATAGATCTCGAGTGGGTGTACGATGGGCACTCATTGTATTGGGTACAGCTGCGGGATATCACTTCCCTTCAAGAAGG
>DATCYX010000133.1:0-5391 GCA_036526235.1 Anaerolineales bacterium
CATATGCCGACCACAGGGGCAGGAATTGGATCCGTCTGCAAGAGACGCCCGATCTCCAACCTGATCACGAATAAGGGGCATAGTTTCATTCAGGAAACCAGTGCATATAACGCGACCAACATCCCCCGGTTTTACTGGGGCATCGCATTCATCCTCAATAATTTCAATGACCCCGACTTCAGGCCAGAGGTGCATTTGCCCGAGTGCGCACTCGCTTGCCGCGCAAACATTTTCAGATAAGCCGTACGTATTGTAAACAGGGCATTTGAACGCTTGAGCGATAGTTTCTCTTTGGTGAGAATAAAGTGGTTCTGCATTACTGATTACGGCTTTGAGCTTAGGCATTGGGATGTTTAACTCGATGGCAAACTGTGCCAGCGTTGCCAGTGATGAAGCGTACCCCAACAGATACACTAACCGATGTTGGCGGATCGCTTCGATATAATCCGGAATATTTTTTTGAGATAAATGATAGGAAGATAAATAAAGCTGGTTGAGGCTGGAATTCCAGACCCAGAATGGGGGACGAGTTCTCGAAAAATGAGTCACCATTTGACCCCCAATGATGCCCCAGCGATCATGCCGTGAAAAACCATACCAATTGCGCCAGCGTGCCTCGGCAAGCGCATACCATTTCCGGACTGCGTTTTTACTCAGGTATATAGTCAACGGTGTACCGGTCGTCCCGCTCGTGTGTTCAACAATCTGTGAATTCTTATTAGCTTTATCGGAAATAAAAAGTTGTGGATTATCGTGCAAGAGATCTTTTGTAAGAATTGGCCAATTTTCAAGCAGTTCGATTGAAGACCGGTCACCATTCCTTCGCTTTAATTCCCAATGGCGACGATAATAAGGTACTTCGCGCGCTGCTTGATGAAGCACTCTGGATAGGTTCTCCAGCTGCCAGTTCTGCCACTGAAGAGGGGTCCAACTCTCTCGCGAAAGTGCTTCTTCAACCATTCGGTCGGTATACTTATCATAGCGAATTGAATTTAGGATAAAACCTTTTCCTGTTGCCGCAACTACTTTAAAGGGATAAGGCAACAGGGGGTAAATATTGATTAAATTGAACATTTGCATTGTGCTTTTTATAGATAGGTTCATCTGCGTATACCCCACTTGTGCGGACTAACGGAATAGTCTGACGAAAACGCTGGGTGAAATATTGGCGATTATTTATCAGCAGGTGATATTTGGGGATATAAGTGCAATCCAGAATGAATATGAAGTTTTACTATCATGCATCGATTCAGGGCCGTATACCTTTGCTGAAAATTTGCTCCCACATTGGTAAAATTAGACTCCAATCGAAATGCTCTGCTTTTTGACGGGCGTTCCACGATAAGCGGGCAGCCAGCGCAGGTTCGGTAAGAATTCGTCGCACACCTTTTGCCATCTCCACAGGATCATCCGGTGGGACCAGCAGCGCGTCAACGCCATCCTGCAGCAGGAAGGGGATCCCGCCCACATTGGTACTGACGATGCATAAGCCGCATGACATCGCCTCGATGACACTGATGGGGGTATTATCAATATTCGTGGTATTGATGAAAATATCAGCCTCACCAAGAGTCTTGGGAACCTGTGATTTGGGAATTGCACCCGGGAAAGAGATGCACTGTGTCAAACTCAGTTGCGCTGAGCTTCGCTTTACGGCGAGAAGACTGCCATCCCCTTTATCCGGCCCTACCATACTCAGATGGATCTCTGGAAAATCGGGTGCAAGGAGTTCGATCACCTTTGGCGCCAGGGTGGGGTTATAAATGGCATGAAATGCCCGCAGCCAGATCAATGTGGCACGGACATATTTTCTCTGATGAAAGGGGTAGGCTGAAATCTCAATTGGGTTGGGTAGGAGGCGGATGTCGCTTCGATAGGGGCGCATCATTTCTGCTAGGTATCGGGACGGTGCAGTCACTGCCTCTGCAGAGTTCAATAGTCTGCGTACCCTTTTTTGTCGGTGCCGGGCAAAGCTGGGCAGTTCCCCCCCACGCAGCGTCAAAATGTATTTCTTTTCAAGCGCTCGCAAGGCTGCACAGGAAGCTTCAGCCCAATAGAAAGCTTGCCCGCTAAATACATCCACCTCGGCGATTTGATATTGGTTCTGATGAAGGAAGATCGTAGACAGCATATCTAAAAGACGGATATATTTATTCGGCTTGGAGGAAGCCGTCAAGACACAGTGTCCTGCCCGCCGAAGGTGTTGAGCGATATCTTGCCAGGCGTTTTGATTTCGACCCGGGCCAGCGAAGTGATTACCGATGAGCAGCAGATTCATGCTTGATCAACAAAACCATTTTCTCCCCACCATGCTGGGCAATTGAACGGTGTTTATTCATCCAGGTGAGAATTTTGATTGATATAGACGATGGTAATCGGCTTACCCCGGGCGGTGTTGTCCAATAACATTTCTTTTGGATAATGTCTAAGTCATGTTGTTCAACAATTTCTTTGATTTCTTCATGCCTGATAAGGGTCAGGGGGTAAAGTGATTTAATATTCAACAAATGGAGGAATTTGTAATAAAGTAAAGTGAGTCTCGAAATTAACTGGCCCTGATCGGTGAATTGAAGAATACAATAATTTCCGCCATTCATATAGGAGGAAATTTTCTTTATCGCCGCATGCAGTGAACTCACATGGGCCAGAACGCCAATACAAAACACAACCTCGAAATCATCCTCGGCGGAATAGTTGAAGAAATCTGATTGAATGAATGTTATTCGATCTACCAGATGTTTTGGCACTTTGGATTTTGCGAGATTGAGCATGTTGACGGCAAAATCGACCAGAGTAATTTGATGCGCGAGGTCCTGGAATTGAAGTGATAAGCTGCCGTCGCCGCAGCCTATATCCAATATTTTTGAATGAGGCACATCTTTAACTAACTCTCGTATGACTTGCGCCCGGATGACTAACCCCACATTTTTATCCAGATAAAATTGAGGTCGATTGAAAAATGTTTGAACCTGCTCGGTTTGGTCCATCATGAAAATCACAGTTATGGCTGATCAATGGACGGATTAATGTGAAGTCCCCAAGCTTCCAAGGCCATGGCTTTCAGCGATTCTTGGAAAGAAACGTATGTGAAGTGCCGGGCAGCAGCAATCCCAGCGTGGCTTTCTGCCAGCCAGATCTCAGGGTGATCTAAATAATCAATCATTGCCTGCACATAGCCTTCTAGGTCTTGAGGAGGAATCACTCGTCCGCAGCCAAATTCAGCCAGAATTTGCGGGATACTTGAAATCGTGCTCGCCAAAGGCACCACACCGTAGGCCATTCCTTCGCTGAGCACTTTAGGCCAACCCTCGGCTGATGTCGTCGGCAGGAGTAAAAAATGTGCTCTGGCGTAATATGTCGAAATCTCTGCACGGCGTAGCCATCCAATAAAATGAATATCGTGTTGAAGGTTGCAGTCAGCCACCATTGCCTGTAGAGTTTCTTTTTGAGGCCCATCGCCCACCAGGTTGAGCTCGAATCGGATGTTGTGAGTTTTCAACATGCAGGCGATCTTCAAGATTCGATCCAGCCCTTTCGCCTTATCCATACGACCGACAAATAAAAGTTGCAAAGGCTGTTCCAGTTGCTTGTTTCTACCGAGAAGAGAGGCCTGCAATACTTCCTCATCAGTAAATGAGGGGTTATAAAACGAGAAGATATGTGGTTTTTGACTTGGCCAGCGACCATTCACGCTGACAACACCAGAGTGCAGATTATTTCTAAGCAACCATCGTTGAAATGAGTAGGACCATGAACCTGTCCCCAAAGCAGCCCAATTGCCTGCAAATTTTACCCAGCGATGGGGCACTCTATTATTGATTGCCAGCCAGAGGATGGCAATCAGACTGATATTGGAAGGACAGCGCACATGTACAATATCGTTTTGGCCAAATTCACTCAGCGTTTTTCCTATCGCGCGCAGGTATTCGGGGGTCGCCCTGATTACATCCATTTTTGCCAGAAATGAATCTCCCCCTGCAGGTCGAACAGGTACAAATTTTACATTCGAAGATTGATAAGGCAGACTGCTTGACGGCGTGTCATTTTTATAAAGGACTGCAAGGTGAACCACCTGGTCAAATATGCGTGCGAGATGATCGATTTCACGAACAGTTGGCCCCCATCCGACAATATGTCCATCCTGAATATAATGCGGGGTGTGCGAGATGACGAGCAGCTTCAAGACCGTCTTCCTCCAGAATCAAGGAGAAGCTGGCGAAAAGCTTTATTATAACGATCCATGCTTACTTCCCAGGTTTGTTCGGTGATAGCGCGCTGACGAGCCTCGAGCGCCATTTTTTTGCGCAATTCGGAATTTTCCATTAGAGCAAGAATTGTCTGCGCGGTAGTATGGGGATCATTTTCGGGGACCACGAACCCGGTAACACCATCAGACACAGTTTCGGTTAAACCTGAGTTTTCAGCGACAACGGATGGCTTACCGCATAGCGCAGCTTCAGAAACGACAATGCCATAACCTTCATACTCGCCATCGCGGCTATGCCTGCTCACTAGCACAAATACATCGCAGGCATTATAAGCAGCAAATAGCTCTTCTTGTTGGGCTCGCCCCATAAAATGTACATGGTTACCAATCCCCAGTGCATTGACCAGTTTCTCAAGTTCTGGTTGCATGGTGGGTAGCCCGGCGATGAGGTAGTATGTCCTCGGATTTCTTTCCAGAACCTCGGGTAACGACCTAATTACAATATCTTGGCCCTTTCGATGGGACACATGCCCAACAGTCAATAATACAAAAGCATCTGCGAATCCCATTTTCGTGCGGAGTGTTTGTCCAGATGAAAGATCGGGGAAAAAGATTTTATCATTTGCTCCGTTGGGAATGACTGCCACGCGGGAAGATTGAACGCCCAGTGATAGCAGGTGACTTTTACTGTACCTGCTGACGGCAATGGTCAAATCCGGTTTACTATAAGCCCACTTCATCATCAGTTTTTGGAATGGATTGCTGGGATGAATCCCATGCCAGATCGCACACCAGGGTAATTTTATGCCAGTCCTGTCCAGAAGCCCGCGCACTGCTTGTGCAGCAGCCGTGAGCCAAACTAATCGGTCTCCGGTTACAACCAGCAGATCAGGTTTCCATTTGATCACAGTTTGCTGCAATTGCTCCCATCGATAACGTAAATCGGCAGCCTGGTGCTTCTGGCGCTGTAGCTGAATGATTTCAAAAGGCTGAGCGTGATTAAATTCTTCTATTTCGCTGTGGCTCATATAATCCTGGTATGCCAGCACAAGCACACGCCAGTGTGACATGCTCATTTGCAACGCCATTTGATAGGCATGTGTGCCTATCCCACCTGGTCCCGGTGGGAATTCGCTGGAGAAGATAAGGATGTTCAAAATTTATCCTCTCCATAATTTGCCTGG
>DATCYX010000134.1:0-8736 GCA_036526235.1 Anaerolineales bacterium
TCACCGGTGATCAAGTCAGCGATGTCGTCCTCCGTCAATTCACCTTTAAAATAGGTGCCAACATTGCGACCGTGGCGGATTACTGTATAGCTGTCAGCGACCATGTAAACATGGTGCACATTATGCGTGATAAAGATTACTCCCAGACCGCGCTCCTTTGCATTGGCGATGTAGGTCAACACTTTGCGGGTTTCAGCAACCGACAGGGCTGAGGTCGGCTCATCCAAGATCAGCACCCTGGCTCCAAAATGGATGCCGCGCCCGATAGCGATCGATTGCCGCTCACCGCCAGAGAGGCTGCCGACGCGTTCAGCAGGTGAGCGAATTGCAATCCCAATGTCATGCAAAGATTTGCGGCAGATTTCGTTCATCTTGCGCACATCCAGCCAGCGGATAGGTCCGAAGTTTCTTACCATCTCGCGGCCCAAGAAGAAATTGCGCGAGATGCTCATCAGGTTAACCAATGCCAGGTCCTGATATACTGCTTCAATGCCGACCTCGCGTGCCTCACGCGGCGAGGAAATCCTCACGGGCTGGCCTTGAAAATAGATCTGACCTGTGGTGGGAGGGTATACACCCATCAAGACTTTGATCAGGGTGGATTTCCCAGCTCCGTTATCGCCCAGCAAGGCGCGAACTTCGCCGCCCTCCACGCCAAAGTCTACATCTTGCAACGCAGTAATGGTCCCAAATTTCTTGGATATTTTTTCCATCCAGACCAGGGAATTCTTACCGTGCACATGTTTTTTATCCACCATTTTTACACTCCGAAGAGATGATCCAGGGTCGCTAAGATGATTGACCCCGCAGGTATTTATTTAGGATTGCCGCGGCGATGATCGTGACACCGATAATGGCTTCGAAGTTATCGGCGGGGATGTACGGGAGGTTCATCAACACCACACCAGTGCGCAACATGCTGATAATCAACGCGCCCACCAGCGCGCCCCATATACTCCCAGCTCCACCTGTGATAAGCGTGCCCCCCACGACTGCGGCGGCGATAGCACTCAGCTCTAGCCCGTCTCCAGAAGCCACTCGCACTGTGTAGTACTGGCTGAAAAGAAGGACTCCCGTGAAGCCCGCCAGAGCGCCGGTGATGATAAAGCCCATCAATTTGACAAATTTGACATTAACCCCCTGACCCAGAGCAGCGCCCTGATTCCCGCCAACCGCAAAGACATGATTACCGAAGCGGGTACGCACCAGGATAAATTGGAAGAATATCACCAGCATCAACAACCACAGCAGAGAAGATCTAAAATTCGCACCGGTAAACAGGTTGTTTACAATATCTAACCGACCATTGAATAAGTTATAGATTGGCAGCCGATCAATGGTCTGCAGCATGGTCCCGGCAGTGACCACCCACAGCAACCCGCGGAACAGATATTTTGTCCCCAGCGTTACGATAAAAGAGGGGATACCTGTCCAAACAAGGATTAACCCGTTCACCATGCCCAAGAGCGCAGGGACAACCAACGCCAGGATAAATCCAAGAGCAGGCTGGTGTGCCATGGTAAGCCCGCCGTAGATATAGGCTCCCACTGCCATGATCGAGCCAACCGAAAGGTCAAACTCGCCCGAGATCATCAACATCGCAACCCCCACGGTGAGTGTTCCAGTGAGCGTAATGGCGTTGATGATACCGGTAATCGAGCGGAAAGTTAGGAAATTGGGGACGAAAATAGAAAAAAGCAAAAAGATGATGATTAAGACCACCAGAGGGCCTAGGACGGTCGACATAGAGAATGAATGAGCGAGTCTTTTTCTCCAGGTATCTTCGACAATCATTTTCTTCTCGCCCTCCGCATACCGACAGAGCTTGGGTGAGCGGGCAGGACTTTCAGCCCTGCCCGCTCTGAGGTTTTAACGATATTTACCTGTAGGTGCCAGCCAGTGCTTCGACAATATCGACATTGCTTTTGTCGATAAAGCCGGGGCCAGTGGCACTGATGCCCGTGGCAGGCGTGATGTTATAGCGCAGGTAGTTCACCAGAGATTCGACAGTCCCATAGCCGATCAGGTACGGCTGGGCATCCAGGATGAACAGGGTAACACCATCCTTGATCGCCTTGACACCGGCAGGGCTGATATCGAAGGTGCCGTGGATGATCTGACCGGGCTGGATGCCTTCAGCTTCGACAAAGGCATAGAACGGGTCGGAACCGGCAGGTCCCAGATTCAAGAAGGCGTTCACATCCGGGTTGGCGGTATAGTAGTCGCTGATGGTGGTTTGAACTTGGGCTGCATCTTCGCCTTTCACACCTAGCACTTCGGCCGGTATGCCTTTCTCAGCCAGCGCATCGACGAAGCCTCTGCAACGAGCGTCAAGACCAGTTTGACCAACCTGGTGGTTAATGCAGACGCCTTTTGTGGCACCCTCATCACCCATGCGGACACCACTATAATAACCCTGGACGTAGTCCTCTGCGCCCCAGAAGGTCATATAGGGGATCCCATCCGCTTCCGGACCCAGGCCCGTGTCGTAAGCGACCAGCGGGATACCAGCATCCACAGCTTTCATGAGGGGCGGTTTGAA
Organism: Anaerolineales bacterium; assembly: GCA_036526235.1. Classification (GTDB taxonomy): domain Bacteria; phylum Chloroflexota; class Anaerolineae; order Anaerolineales; family UBA4823; genus DATCYX01. The sequence continues at coordinate 2,543 of DATCYX010000134.1, forward strand.
CATCTGGTTGTCCGTGATCACCACCCCCATGCCATCTGGAGCCGAGGCCACAGCCTGGTCGATGAGCGCGGCGGTCTTCTCAACATCAAATTTATCGGGGCCGAGGATAGTGAGCTCTGCGCCCATATGCTCGGCAGCCTCTTGCATGCCTATCTCAACTACGCACCAGTATGGGTCGTAAGCGCATAGGGCGTGCTGAACCATGATGAGCTTGACGGGTCGATCCGGCTGGGTCGCCTTGCCAACCAGGTTCTTGTCGATGAAACCCGGACCGGTGGCGGTGACAGGCAGCGCCGGTCGGATGCCGTACTTATTAGCCAGCACCAGATAGACAACCGCGTTGTAGCCTTGCAGGAAAGGTTGCTGGTCGACAGCGAACATGGTTGTGCCATCTTGGATGTTGGCTTCGATCTCGGGGCTGAGATCAAAGGTGCCATGCATGACGCCTTCGGGTTGTTCAGCTTCCAGGAAAGCGTAGAAGGGATTGGCGCCGCTAGGCCCTAGCGTTAGGAACGCATCCACATCCGGGTTGGCAGCGTAGAAATCGGAGATGGTGGTCTGTGACTGGGCAGCGTCTTCACCTTTGATGGCGAGGACCTCGGCAGGAAGATCCTTCTCAGTGAAGGCGTCCACGAAGCCCTTGCAGCGGGCATCCAAACCGGCATGACCGACCTGATGGTTGATGCAAACTCCGCTGGAAGCGCCAGCCGCGGCCATGCGCTGACCGCTCTGGTATCCGCCCTGGTACTCATCCATGCCCAGATACGTCATATAGGGGATGCCGTCTTCTAGCGGGCCTTTGCCAGCGTTATATGCCAAAACCGGGATGCCAGCATCGAGGGCCTTCATAATCGGTTCCTTGAACAACACCGGGTCGGTGACGGTCAGGCCGATGCCATCCGGTTGGGCAGCCACAGCCTGGTCGATCAAGGAAGCGGTCTTCTCCAGATCGAACTTATCTGGGCCGAGGATGGTGACTTCGACACCCATCTGAGCGGCAGCCGTCTTGATGCCATCTTCAACCGTGCACCAGAAGGAGTCCCATGCGCACAGGGCGTGCTGCACCATGATGAGGTTGAGGGCTCCTTCGGCTGGTGGTGGAGCAGGCGGCTCGGTCGCCTCCGGTGCAGGCGGCTGCGTGGGCTGCTCCGCAGGTGGCGCCTCGGTAGGCTGCTCAGCAGGCGGCTGCTCGGCAGCGGGTGGCTGGGTTGGTTCTGCGGGCGCTGGCGTGGGTTGTGGCTGGCAGGCTGTAAGCAACAATGTAAACACCACAAGTAAAACCAGCAAAATATTTAGCTTTTTCATTCTTCCTCCATATTTACAAATCTTGAGAGAGTTGTCTTACACTGAGAATAAACAGCTTGGAATATTTTTCACATATGGCGTTATCAGGTCATCACCTCCTTATGATCCAAAGAAAGAGTTTTGCATCCAATAGTGAAGAGAGGCTTTAATCGCTCTTTCCCAAATAGGTGTTGAGAATTACTGAGATGATGATGATCAGGCCAACACAAGCCTGAAACACCTGTATAGGGATTTGCATCAGGACAAGGCCCTGATCTAACATCTGGAGTAAGAAAGTACCCAAGATTGCGCCAAACACGGTTCCGTATCCACCGGTCAGGCGCACGCCTCCAATCACGCAGGATGCAACCGCAATAAGCTCCATCCCATCACCGCGCAGCGGGTCTACACTCAAACGGTGCGCAAACTGCAAGGTGCTGGCGAGGGCAACCAAGAAACCCGTCAGCGTAAAACACAGGATTTTCACCCTGGTCACATCCACCCCTTGCGCCCGAGCAGCATCTGCCGCTCCACCCCCGGCAAAAATCCAATTTCCAAACCGCGTACGCATCAAAACAAACGAAAAAATGATGGCTAGCAGAATAAACCAGACCATGGAAGTGCGAAAAGCCTGCATGCCGAAGACATTATTGAGCAGGTCGAAATCGCCATTTAAGACACTGAATAACGGGATCGGCTCGCCTTTGTAGGTGGCGAAGCTACCCTTTCCGATTGCACGCACGATCCCCCGGTATGCCAGCATAGTGCCTAAAGTGCAGATGAATGATGGGATTCTCGTCTTGGTGACAATCAATCCATTTAACATCCCAAGCAAGGTGCTCACAAGAATCCCAAGGGGAATGGCGACCCAAACAGATAGACCAGCAATCAAACTCAGGGCGATGACATAGCTGGTGACCGCGAAATTCGAGCCCACGGAGAGATCAAACTCACCTGCGACCATCAATATCGCCACGCCAATGGTGACTATAGCTGTGATGCTACCAAAGGTCAGGATATTCCCAATGGATAAAGGGGTTAGAAAATTGGGGGCGGCGAAACCGAAGAATAGAAACAGGGCAATAAAACTGATCAGCGCGACAGCTTCGGGGATATAAGATAACCGGTATCTCATCACTGCAATTTTGTCAGCGAACGCGCTCATTCTTCACCTCGAAGAGTGCTCTGCATTCTTTCATTACATATCCCCTCTGTATTGCCAAATCCACTTTATGCAAATGTTTGCAAAGAGTCTAGCATACATTATTTTGCTTGTCAATTCTCGCATCACCGGATAGGTGAGAATCATAAATATTAACGCTGATCCTAGCCTGCAATTGGCTTAACGATGCGGATGAATTCTTCGGCTTTTTGTTGAATTTCATCATCGCTGCTCAAAACGTTGATCCCAAAGTCTGCGCCTAGGCCAGGGTCCACCACGCCTACGCTGAGATTTACGCTTCTACGAAGGATCTCATCGGTCTGCGGCAGCATATTCTTGTGGTAGGGGTGTTTGCCGCTCGCGTCGGTGTAAGACAGGAATTGCTCCATGTGATTGTAGACATGCCAACCGCTATTGTAGACAGATTTGGTTTGTAAAGCTTTAACCACCTTTTCGGTCAAGGCTTCATCGGGGAATTGGACGGTCAACAGGGTGGCGCATTCTTCTACATCGTTAATGCGACGGAACTGCATATTGCGAATATCGCCTACCTGTATGTTCTGTTTGAACAAAGCCTTCTTTTTTCGCAAGGTGGAGAGAATCAAGTCCAACTTTCTTAACTGTCCCAAAGCAAAGGCGCCAGTTAACTCGTTCATGCGCATATTGACCCCCATCAGGGTGCGTTGACCGATCTCCACGCCTTTGCGCAGGGGAAGATGTCCCTGATCATGGAAAGCAAAAGCGCGCTTGTAAAGCTCCTGGTTATTGGTGATCAGCACACCCCCATCACCAGAGTTGATGACCTTATAATTATTCAACGAGAAGCCCCCAAATGCCCCATACGTGCCCAACCGCTGCCCGCAGTATGAGCCACCCAGCGCCTGGCAGCAATCCTCAATGACGATCAAGTTGTATTTTTCTGCCAGGGTCAGGATGCGCTCCATATCGCAGGGGTTGCCCAACATATGCACTGGCATGATCACACGGGTGCGCTCGGTGATCTTTCGCTCAACGTCTACTGGATCCATGGTCAGGGATTCATCCACCTCTACCAGTACAGGGTGCCCGCCGACAGCGATAACAGACGACATCGAGGCGATAAAGGTATAACCAGGCACCAGCACTTCATCTCCGGGTTGAAGTCCGATTGCCACCAGGGCGGCCATCAGCGCGCTGGTACCTGAATTTACCGCCACGCAATAGCGAGTTCCCATCTTTCGGGCAAACTCCGATTCAAACGTAAATACCTTTTGCTTGAACAGCGGATCATCTTCCCTGCCATAACGCGACAGGTAACCGCTGGTGAGTACGTCTTCTACTTCTTTGCGTTCCTCTTCTCCAAAAAAGTAATAACCTGGACCTGGCATGTATGCCTCCTGAGAATAGCAGTTAGAGGGTTCCGGAAAATTCCGGGCTTTCGAAGCCCGACTTTTAAGGCACCCAGTAAGGTTTTAGCATGGAATAATCAATAAGCTCGATCCCTTCGGTTTGGATGACATGTAGAAATTCATCGGAGCTGAAGAATTCATAATCGGTTACCCGTACCGGCCATTCGGGGGTGATAGCGCGCAGTTCGGCGCTGTCATAGGCCGGGTGAATTGCCCATTCGGTCAATCCCTCCGGGAGTTCTCTCAGCATTTGGACATAGATCTGGAATTTGTTCTCCAAGGGCACCCTGAAGCTATCCAGATCGGGATAATCAATCGTCACCCTGCCTTCTTTCTTCGCTTGATGTAAATATTTCTCATTATGAATTCGCAGAGGAAATCCATATTCCTGCGCCAGGGAGTAAGTCATCGCAAAGAAATCGTCTCTCGAATCGTGGACATTGCAGTGGCTGTCCAGGTGAGAAACCTGAAGGCCGCGGCGCAGCGCAAATTCGATCTGAGCCCGCCATTCGCGTTCCAATTGGTGGACATCGGCTTGACGGGTGAATTGATCCTGGTACGTCTCAAGGAAGAAATAACTGTCGGAGTCTATCAATGAGGGGACAGTCTCTGGAGAAGACAACGGTTTCCAACGGTAACATACGTGCTCGCTGATGGCAGTTAGATGGACGCCACATTTCACCCCAGGATTTTCTTTGACCAGATCAATTCCATGAATCCCCCACGGGGCAGGTGTCATGACCGTGCAGGAACTAGCTGCCCCCTTGTTGATTATCTGGATGGCAGTGTCATTGACCGTAAAGCATAAGCCATAATCGTCAATATTGACGATCAGCAGACGAGCATCTTTTGGATAACCAAGGACCTCACTTGCCTTCACGGGAATTCCCATGGATAACTTGAGATATTCTGGATCAATACTGGATAAGGAGACTGCCCTTTACTTTATGCACACGTGTGCATAAGCTATTTTACTACACTTTTGAATTCAGAACTTATGACTGCGAAATTAATCTCTATCAATGATATGGCTCTCCAACAGCACAATGTTGGAGAGCCATATTTTCCTAAACGATGGATTATTCGCGATTACCAGCAAACAACCTTGTCTTTATTCACGTCTGGTTTTAGAAATTCTCCCCAAACTCAGCCTTGAATGCCTCTGCCAGTTGATATCCCCAATGATCCAATGGCTCCAGTTTGCCAAAGAAGAAACGCAACACCTTGGGTTCCTCCACGAAGCGAAGCCCCTTGACCAGATGACGGTGCTCATATAACCAGGTCAGGCGGTCCACTACATATTCGATATGGGAGAGCGTGTACACCCGCCTTGGCAGTGCCAGCCGCGCCAATTCCAAGTCTGCGTAGACCTCGTTACCGTCCAGATCACGGTCCATAGAGATTGTGCCGCGCTCCATGCTGCGCACCCCCGAAGCGAGATAAATGGCTGCCGCCAGTGCCCCGGCCGGGTATTGCGACTGCGGGATGTGGGGTAAAAAGCGACTTGCATCCACATGTCCCGCCAATCCCCCAGCCGGCGTCACTGCAGGGACGCCGTTCTCAACCAATCTATTGACAAAATACTGGATGAATTCGGGCGAGCTACCCGCCACATTAACATCTGTCATCTCACGCAGGCCGACTGCCATGGCTTCGATCTCCTTGGTGGACATCCCACCATAGGTAGCAAATCCCTCGTAAACCGGCAGCCAGGCCAAGATGCGGTCGTAGTATTCTTTATGGTTGGTGGCCATCATACCGCCGCGCACCGAGGTGCTTTTGCGTCCAGACATATAGAAGATGTCCACCATTTTCATCATCTCTTGGATCAGCTTTGTTATGGATTGAGCGGCGTACTCGCATTCGCGCATCTTGATGAAATAGGCGTTCTCCGAGATCAGACTGCCATCGAACACCAGGGGGATATTATTTGCCTCGGCAATTTCCTTGACCGCTCGCAGGTTGCACAACGAGAAAGGCTGCCCGCCGATCAGATTGGTCGTTGCCTCCATGCGGATAAAAGACACCCTATCCGCGCCATGCTCCTGGATAGCATCCTTCAGCCTGTTCAAATCCAGGTTACCCCTGAACGGCTCGCTGCTCTGGGTGTTCAGCGCTTCGGCCGTATATAGTTCGAGCACACTTGCCCCAACCAGCTCAAAATGCGCCTTGGTCGTGGTAAAGTGATAATTCATCAGCACCACGTCACCCGGCTTGACAAAGGCTTTCGCCAACAGGTGTTCCGCTGCTCGCCCCTGGTGAACTGGGATTACATAGTTGAAGCCCAAGACATCTTTTACGGCATCTGCCAGCTTATAGAAGCTTTCGCAACCAGCATAGGCGTCATCCGACACCATCAT
>DATCYX010000135.1:0-5780 GCA_036526235.1 Anaerolineales bacterium
GGAGACCGGCGCGCCCGTTACATGCTGATGACCAACCGCCGCATACCCCCGTACCAGGCGTTGGAATGGGGTTTGGTAAATGAAGTAGTGCCCTCGGTGAAAGCAGACGGCGAATTCATTAACCACGCCACGCCCGAGCAAATCTCGATGGCATCTAAAGGCAAGGACGGCTACAGCATCGATTTATCTTTGCTCGATGAGGCGGTGAACAAACTGGCGCAGGAGCTGGTTGACAAATTCCCAGAATGCATTCGATACACGAAGGAACAAACCAACTTCTGGAAAAACCTAGCCTGGCACCAGACCATTGGGCACGCCCGCGATTGGCTATCGATCCACTACACGTCCTGGGAGCCTCTGGAGGGCATGACTGCCTTCGTTGAGAAGCGTCCCCCTCAGTATCGTCTATTGCGCGAGCGCGCTGCCCAAGGTAAAAGCAGCGAATTTATTTGGGGTCCATATAGCCAAACGTGCTCCAACTGTGGGGCTAAAGCCTTGCCGGAGGAATTTACCTTCTGCGGCGAGTGCGGTAACCCTCTGGATGGGGCAAGTTAGGCAAGCAGTCAGATCATAGTAACGAACCAAGGATAGCAACATGTCTTCCGAAGGAAATGAATTCATCACACTCGAAATACACGACGGCGTCGCCACACTGAGCCTTAACCGGCCTCCCCTAAATGTGATGAACCTTGCGATGTTACAGCAAATGGAAGCCACCCTGGAAAAGGCAGCTTCCGATACCTCCATACGCGTGCTGGTAGTGCAGGCAAAGGGCAAGGCCTTTTCAGCGGGCGTTGATGTAGCAGACCACACCGCCGACAAAGTAGGTGAGATGATTCCCCTGGTAGACCGGGTATGCAAAGCGCTGGCAGATTTTCCCGTTCCCACACTGGCTGCGGTACACGGACACGCCCTGGGCGGTGGCTGTGAATTGGTGTTGTGCTGTGACTTGGCGGTCATGGCAGCCGAAGCCAGCATCGGGCAACCCGAGATCTACCTGGCAGCATTGGCTCCAATTGCAGCGTTGCGATTGCCATACCTGGTTGGTTATCGCATGGCTGCCGATATCCTGTTGACGGGGCGCCGGCTAACATCCGAGGAAGCTGTTAAGGCTGGGCTTGTGAACGCAGTCGTCCCACAAGACCAGGTGAAACCATGGGCTATTGAAAAAGCTGGGCATCTGGCTGGTCTGAGCCGGGCAGCTTGCATCCTGGTTAAAAAAGCTATCCGCATGGGATACGGCAATTGGGCAGCAGCCATGCCCGAAATGGAAAAGCTCTACTTGCAGGAATTAATGGCAACCGACGATGCGCATGAAGGGCTGGCAGCTTTCATGGAAAAACGATCTCCCGAGTGGAGACATCGATGAGATTTATGGGAGGGTAAATGGGCTCAAATCGCGGACTGACCTTTGACGAATTTGAAATCGGTGATCGATACCAATCTCAAGCTCGCACAGTGACCGAAGCCGATGTAGTCGCCTTCGCGGGTATATCGGGGGATTTCAACCCCCTTCATACCGATGCAGAGTTCGGTAAGAGCACACCCTTTGGGGAACGGATCGCCCATGGCATGCTGCTGGTGGCGATGGCGACCGGGATGGCAAACTGGACAGGCGTGTTTGAAGGCACCACCATTGCCCTAATGGAACAGCTCATCAGATACAAAGGCGTGGTGAAATTTGGCGACACGATCCACCTTGAGCTAGAAGTGATGGAAAAGACCCCTACATCCAAACCAGATCGAGGGGTTGTCAAGTACGCTGCGCGGGTGATCAACCAGAGAGGTGAAGTGGTTATCGATGGCGTGTGGACCCTGCTAATGAAAAGACAAATCAATCAATGAAAACTTTGAAGCCCGAGCAGTAAATCAGTGAATTGACGTTTCAATTCTTTAAGAAAATGCGGAGGGAAAAATGAAGCTTGCGGAAAAAGTCGCTTTAATTACGGGGGGCGCCAATGGGATTGGCCGGGCAACTGCCTTGCGCTTCGCCCGTGAAGGGGCACGTGTGGTGGTCAGCGATGTAGACGCTGAAGGTCTGGCAACTGTCTGCCAGGAGGTCGAACAAGCCGGCGGACAAGCCATATCTGCCGTAGGCAGTGTCACCGACCGATCCCAGGTTCAGGACATTGTTGATACAGCCTTAAATACATTTGGGCGCTTAGACATCCTGATTAATAATGCCGGCATCAATCGCGATGCGCTCACCACCCGCATCAAGGATGATGAGGTGCGCTTCATGTCGGATGAGTACTGGGACCTGGTGGTGAATGTCAATATGAAAGGCACCTGGCTTTGCTCGCAGATCGCCTCAGTGCCGATGATGAAGCAGAAATTCGGTCGCATCGTGAATACGTCTTCAATCGGCGCGCTGGGTAACATCGGACAGGCCAATTACGCCGCCTCCAAGGCGGGCGTGATCGGTCTAACCAAAACACTTGCGCTGGAGTGGGCGCGTTTCAACATCGCAGTGAACTGTGTTGCGCCAGGTGCGACCAAGACCAGGATGACCGCGGGTATCCCCGAGAAGCTCTTGGAGGGGCTGGTAGCCAAGATCCCCTTCGGCAGGCTGGCTGAACCCGAAGAGATCGCCTCCGCTCACCTGTTCTTCGCTTCAAACGATGCCGACTACATCACTGGTCAGGTCCTGTTTGTAGATGGCGGAATTAGTCTGGGCGTGTAACGCTGGAAGGAAAAGAATAATATGACATCAGAACAATCCGGATTGTCTCCAGCTCCCAGGCTGGATTTAGCCGATAAAGTCGCCATTGTCACCGGTGGAAGCCGTGGCATTGGGCAAGCCATTGCCTGGGATCTGGCTTGCAATGGGGCGCATGTAGCCCTCAACTACCGGCGGAGCGCCGATGAAGCGCAGCAACTGATCCAGCAAATCCAGGGTCTCGGACGAAAAGGTCTTGCGATTCAGGCTGATGTGGCTTCTTTTGCAGATGCCCAACGCATGGTCGAGACGGTGGTGCGCGAACTCGGGGGCCTGGATATACTGGTGAACAACGCCGGCGTAAACCGTGACAGTGTCATCTGGAAGATGAGCGAGGAGCAGTGGGACGAGGTGATTTCGATTGACCTGAAAGGCACCTTCAACTACATCCGGGCAGCTGCGCCGATTTTCAAGGAGCAAGGCTCGGGAAAAATCGTCAACGTCACATCGATCAACGGGTTGCGCGGCAAATTTGGGCAATCGAACTACACCGCAGCAAAAGGAGGAGTGAACGCGCTGACAAAAACTGTGGCTCGCGAGCTGGGTCGCTATAACGTGAATGTCAACGCAGTCGCGCCAGGATTGATCGAAACCGACATGGTCAAACAGGCCCCGCAGCAAGTGCGCGATTTAGCGCTGTCAGAGATCGTATTAGGTCGCCTGGGCACGCCTGAAGAGGTAGCCTGGATAGTGACCTTCCTGTGCAGCGAGCGCGCCCGCCATATTACCGGGGAGGTCATAACTGTGGATGGAGGCCAATACCTATGAAAGAAGCAGTAATTGTCGCTGCTGTGCGCACACCCATCGGCGCACATGGCGGCGCTTTAAGCGCTGTACGCCCCGACGACATGGCAGCTCTTGTCATTGCCGAGGTCGTAAAACGATCGGGGATCGATCCCGCAATAGTCGAGGAAGTCTATTTCGGCTGCGCGAACCAGGCGGGCGAGGACAACCGCAACGTTGCCCGCATGGCAACCCTCCTGGCAGGGCTGCCCATTTCGGTGGCAGCTGTCACATTCAATCGATTGTGCGCGTCAAGCCTGGCTGCGATCAACGCCGCTGCGCGGGCTATCAAGGTCGGCGAGGGAGATGTTTTCATCGCCGGTGGGGGGGAATCAATGTCGCGCTCTCCGTGGGTACTCCCCAAGTCTGAGAGCGCTTTTCCCTGGGGCAACCTGACCGCCTGGGATACCACCATTGGCTGGCGTTTCCCCAATCAAACCCTGAAAGAGAAATTCGGCAACGAAGGCATGGGCGAAACGGCTGAGAATATATTTGACGAGACTCAAATCTCACGTGAGGAACAAGACGCCTTCTCGCTGGAAAGCAATCTCCGGGCGATTGCTGCCATCGATTCGGGTCGCTTCGCTGAAGAGATCGTGCCCGTCTCGATCCCGCGGCGCAAAGGCGATCCTATCATCGTTGACACAGATGAACGCCCCCGACGCGACTCAAGCCTGGAAGCACTGGCGCGCCTCAGACCGGCATTTCGCAGCAATGGAACTGTAACGGCAGGCAACGCATCCGGCGTAAACGACGGCGCTGCGGCTGTGCTATTGATGAGCGCCGAGAAAGCAAGCGAATTGGGATTAAAACCCATGGTGCGGGTTGTCTCTTCGGCAGCAGCCGGAGTGGAGCCGCGCACGATGGGCTACGGCCCGGTGCCAGCCACCCGTAAGGCGCTTGAGCGTGCAGGACTGGGTGTCGAAGACCTGGGACTGGTCGAACTGAACGAGGCCTTCGCTGTTCAGGCGCTGGCTGTGATGAAAGAACTTGGCCTCCAGCATGCCATTACCAACGTCAATGGTGGTGCGGTGGCGCTTGGTCACCCGCTGGGTTGTACCGGAGCGCGCATTGTCTGCACCTTAGTTCACGAAATGCGCCGCCGCGCCGCGCAAGCCCCCTCCCCATTTTACGGATTGGCAACCTTGTGTGTTGGCGTAGGACAAGGCGAGGCCACCATTTTTGAGTGGATAGGAGATTAATCGATGGCGTTCCAAAAAGCTTACATTCCATACGGAGGCTACTGGAGCACGCCGTTTGCCAAATGGCAGGGCAGTTTTGCTAACCTGCACCCGTTTCACTTCGCTGCTCAAGTTACCCGCCGGGCGCTGGAGGAACGAAATATCTCACCCAAAGAGTTCACCAGCCTGTACCTCGGGACAACCGTCCCCGCCAAGCAATCCTTTTACGGAGCCCCCTGGATGGCAGGTATGGTCGGCGCGGATGGGATAACCGGGCCGCTCTTCTCGCAAGCCTGCGCCACATCAGCTCGAGTGATCGGCAGCGCGGCATTTGAAGTCGAAGCTGCAAACGGTGCTGAGACAACCTTGCTTTGCATTACTGCGGACCGCACATCCAATGGGCCTCACCTGCTCTACCCCAACCCTCTTGCGCCGGGTGGGCGAGGCGAGGCGGAAGATTGGGTGTGGGATAACTTCAACCTGGACCCATACGCGCGCAACAGCATGCTCCAAACCGCCGAAAACGTAGCCCGCGAACTTGATATCAGCACCGCTGAACAGCACCAGGCGGTATTAATCCGCTATGCGCAATACCAGCAAGCCTTAGAGGACGGGGCCGCCTTCCACAAACGCTACATGATCACCCCGGTCGAAATCAACCCCTCCGGTCGTAAGGTCGTGGGCACGCTGGAAGATGATGAAGGCATTTTCCCCACCACTGCCGAAGGCTTAGCGCGCCTCAAGCCCGTCCTGCCGGATGGGACGATCACCTTTGGCGGGCAGACGTACCCGGCAGATGGCAACGCCGGTATGATTGTGACCAGCCGCGACAAGGCGGCTGAATTGAGTCGCGACCCTAAGATTGAAATCCAATTGCTTGCCTTTGCCGAGGGGCGGGCCCCCAAAGGGTACATGCCCAAAGCCAACGCCCCAGCCGTTCGCCGAGTGCTCCAGTTAGCAGGCATCGCCCTCAGCGACGTAAAAGCGATCAAAACCCACAACCCGTTTGCCGTCAACGATTGCTTTCTGAGCCGTGAGCTGGGCATACCGCTCGAAGGGATGAACAACTACGGTTCCTCGCTGATCTGGGGGCACCC
>DATCYX010000136.1:0-4133 GCA_036526235.1 Anaerolineales bacterium
AACTACTTCAGACGCCCCGATGAATAGCTTGACTTGGGTGTTATGTCGCACAGATTGGCTCGAATCGGGAAGCAAATGAAAATACACATCCATGCGTGCCGTCGTGGAGTAATCTTTTGGGTGGACTACCACATCACCCCGGCGGATTTGGTCCACGGTCACACTAGTGATATTTGCCGCCGTCCGCGAACCAGGGATAGCTACATCCTCCTTCTTTTTATGTGTCTGCAATCCACGCACACGACCTTTTAACCCGCGTGGCAGTATCTCAACCTCCTCTCCCACACGTAAACAGCCATCCATCAAGGTGCCCGTGACTACGGTACCAAAACCGGAGATGGTGAAAACGCGATCGACCGGCAAGCGAGGTCGCCCCACATCCAGACGAGGCGGTTTTTCCTCTAGATTCGCGCCAAGAGCATTCAAGAGCGTCTCGAGGCCAATATTTTTCCGAGCCGAGACGCGAATGATTGGGGCTTCGCCAAGAACCGTTCCCGCCACCACCTGGCGCACATCGTCCTCAACTAGTGACAGCCAATCTTCGTCTTCGACCAGGTCAACCTTCGTTAGCGCGATAACCCCGCCCTGTACCTGCAACAGATCTAGAATAGCCAAATGCTCTCGCGTTTGCGGCATAACCCCTTCATCTGCTGCGATAACAAATAGCGCCGCATCAATCCCTCCTACACCAGCAAGCATGTTCTCGATGAAATCGCGATGCCCGGGCACATCCACGATGCCCACATCCTCGCCATTGGGCAAGGTTAACCAGGCGAAACCAAGATCGATGGTCATTTCGCGTTCGCGCTCTTCTTTAAGCCGGTCGGGGTGTGTGCCGGTGAGCGCTTCTACCAAGGTTGATTTACCGTGGTCTACATGACCCGCTGTGCCAATTACCCTCATACTTCTCTAGCGCGCTCTCCCTAATGTGCGTTCGTACGCAGAAACCCATTCATGAACATTAGCCAGCAAGGACTGCAATCTTTTCTCGGTCTGCTCATTCATTTGTTGGATTACATCCTGAATTTCCTGAATGTGGTCCTCAATTTGCGTCACACGCTCCGAAAGCTTTGAGTATTGTCGTTGCGACTCGCTACGTTGCTCCTCCTGGGTGAGGGTATAGTTAGTCCACCGCTTCTGATCATCTGCTTTGAATGTGACCCATTCCTGCCGAAAACGTTCTTCAGATAGGCGCTGGATTTCCGTCATCTCATTGATACGCCGCTCGAATAATTGATTTAGCTCTTCCAGTGTTTTCTGGGATCGTTTCACCTCGCGATGTGTGGCATCCATTGACTGCAAATTGGATTCCACCTCCGAGGTTTGCTTTTCAATCACTTCAAAGCGCGCCTGCCAATCTTTCCATACCCGATCCCGCTCCACCTGTAAAAGCGACTGGTTCTCCAGGAACTTTGTCTGCGCTTCGCGACGCTCTACTTCCAGCATTGACACTTCGTTCAAACGGGTTTCAACCTTGCGCAGACTTGTGGAGGTCAGATCCATTTTGCCACGTAAATCATCCATATGCTTACGCAGCGCAGTTGATTCACCCTGCAAGTCAGATAACCTTTTTGCGTCTTGCCGGCGCCCGTCTTCTAATAAGCGAAATGAACGAGTGTATTCTTCTTCGCTGCGCCGAATTGTATCGATTCTTAACCGCACTTCATCGATTGATTTTCCTAATCGCATTTCTTCATCAATCCGAGCTTGCATACCGCGCTTGATCTCACCGATCGCAGAAATATCCTTTCGGATTTCATCGATGTTGTCATCCAAAGCACGCATCTCCACCCGGCGCACCTTTTCAATTTCATCTTCGCGTTTCTTAAGTTGCTTTTCTAAGGCATCGATTGACTGTTTTGCCTCGATACGCAATTGCAAAATTGATTCATCAAACTGGTCGATGCGAGCCAATATCCCGGCCAGTCGAGTGATCTCGGTATTTAAATCCTTGATCTGTTGTGAGAAAGGTGAAAGCTCACCTTCCAGAGAAGTGATGCGCTTTGCTTGCAGATCAAGAGTGGTCTTCGCTTTGCGGTGTTCTTCATCTAACCAATTCAGTTGTTTTTGAACTTGTTCTATCTCCATAGAGACATCACCTCCAAGTGAATTCTTTGGCTCTGTCCTCCCTAAGGTCTGATTATAGCATGGCAATTTCCAAAGGGTTTTTGCAGTTAAAGGGTAATTGGTGGGGTTGAAACTGATGCGTATAAACCCCGAGGCAGCTATCCAAAGAAAATATCAGCCAGGTTTGCCAAGGCAGGCAGAAACCATTGAGGAAAGACACCAACCAAGAGCAATCCCAGCCCTCCCAAGATCATCAACACCAGCTCACCCCGCGACTCTTTCACTAACCAAGGTTCTTCATCGGCACCAAAGATTAAAATTCCAAGCGTGCGCAATCCACTAGTCAACAGACCAACACCTCCCAATAGAGCAACAAGACCTGCCAAAGATGATTGCTTTGCGACGATTTCCCATAGAGCCAACCGCACCGGAAAACCCGCCAACAAGGGAAAGCCAGCAAGCGAGAACATTGCTGCAACCAATACCACGACAGTAACGGGCAACTTCCTTCCTCTACCTTGCACAGCTCCTAAGTGGAGAGATAAGGCGGGTGTGTTTGACTCATTCCCAGATCCCATCAAAGTCGATAGCGCCAAAGCCCACACAGCAAATGCCAATCCACGAGGTAGTATGGATGCAAATAGAATCCCCAGTGAAGCTGGTAAGTGCTCACCTGCCGTTCCAGCGCTTAGGATGAGCAAGGAGAGGCCAGTTTCCATCAATACTGCATAGCCCAACATACGCCCCAAATGTTTCTGGAAAGCTACCCAAAAGCCAGCTATCGCCACCATCAGGATACCAACCACACGGAGTAGATCATAGAGCCCCGTCGATGTACGCAACCAGGCATAGCGTTCTAGGAAGCTGATCCCGAAGAAAGTGATCACCAGCGAAAAAGTGTAGAAAATAAATGCCCCGACATAAGGGTGGGTCTCCTCCGCTAGCATGGTAACCCAGGTGTGGAAAGGAAAGATTGCCAATAAAAACGCAAAGCCAAGGGCAAGCAAAATATTCCCGTGCACCACGAAAACTGAATCAGGAGGGCCAGATTCGACCCCGGTCAGAATCCATCCAGTAAACAAAATGAGCGGCATGGCCAATGTCTGGAAAGTTAAAAAGCGAATTGTGCCTCGCTCTACCGGTTTGTTTGGTGGTGAAATTAATGGAATACTGATGATTGTAACCAGTTCAATCAATAATGCCGAGTATAAAAATGGCTGCACAGCGATGGCTGCCGTCAGGAGAGCAGCGTTCGCCAGTCCAATTGGAACAAATAAGTTACCTGTATTCGCGATTATGGAACCACCAAACCAAAAAGCTAAGCCTAAATAAATCAATGTCAATACAGGTGCATCAGCGGCATCAAGTACAAACCGCCGACCTAAAATGGTAAGAGTATCATCGAGATTTGCTCTCCATGGACCTACCACCATTGTCTCACCGATCGGTGCGACCCAGGCAAACCACGCCAAAAGTAGCGAAATCAGGATGCCAAGGATGACAACCGTCCTCTCCCATCGACGAACGATGAAAAGGATA
Organism: Anaerolineales bacterium; assembly: GCA_036526235.1. Classification (GTDB taxonomy): domain Bacteria; phylum Chloroflexota; class Anaerolineae; order Anaerolineales; family UBA4823; genus DATCYX01. The sequence goes on from DATCYX010000136.1 coordinate 3,607, forward strand.
CCTGCGTAGACTGCCGGTAAAACAATCCAAATGAGCGGAGAGGTCAAATTTCCACCTCGCGTGATGAAGCCACCTGAAAGTAAGCACCAATTAGCGCAAGTCCCATCGTCACAACCGCCAGCAATCCAGCCACGAGAGTGGAAGCCTCCACGGCAGCATATATAATTTCGAACCCCGATAGAGTCGTCAGAAGGGCTATGACAACGCGCAATGGGTAGGCGGTTAATCCAAGATGGAGTAAACCCAGGCAAAGCAATATCAACGCGCCAATGACCTCTTCAAATTGGATAGTCGGAATCCACTCCGCTGTTAATGGAGCCAGTGTGAAGACGACCAGTACGATCATAGCTGCAGTGAGCATCCGAAATACCCATGCAGAGAAGGATAGGCCAGTTATCCATCTAAAGACGGAATGTTTATTTTGTGATCGATCCGTTTCTAGAGCTGCATGATCTGCGCTAGACATTGCTGTACCTAACACCGCAGCCGCTATCCAACCTGCAACCAGCTTTGTCAACGCGATCATC
>DATCYX010000137.1:0-6026 GCA_036526235.1 Anaerolineales bacterium
ATATGATCTCGTCCAGAGTGCTTAAAGATGTGGCGGGATTTAGGGTAACGCCTGCCTTCACTCCCATCTCCTTGATATGCTGGATGGTGCGATGCAGATGCCTGGAGGCTTCAACGTGAACTGTGATGTTATCCGCGCCAGCTTGCACATATAAGGGAACCAGATGATCGGGCTCTTCAACCATCAAATGGACATCCAATATGGCGTTGGCCTGCTGGACGATAGGCTTGATCGCTGATACGATCATTGGGCCGATAGTCAAATTTGGGACGAAGTGCCCATCCATGACGTCCACATGAATATATTCTGCCCCTCCGTCGAGGGCCTCCTGAACCTGCTTGCCCAAGCGGGCGAAATCGGCTGCGAGGATTGAAGCGGCAATCTTTACATGCATCACAAGTGAAATCATTATACTGGATTATGGCTCGAAAGATGGACATCAGGTCGATCTTTCGATAATGCGCGTGCTTTGCTCGCCGGCGACGATCACCAGGGTGGTCATATCGAGGAACAGGCCATGCTCAACGATGCCTGGGCGCTCAGCCAGGCGACGCGCCAGGTCATAGACATCCGAGATGCCACGTTCAAACCAACAGCGCACCAGGTAATTATTATTGTCCGTGATCACAGGCGATCCGTCTTCCTCAACCCAAAGCTCTGCCCGGCAACCCAGGGTGTTCAGCCAGCGCACATGGGTTTCCGCTTCGAAGGGGATGATCTCCACGGGCAGCGGGCCGCGAGTGCCTAGCCTGGGTACCATTTTGGTTTCGTCCACCATAATGATAAGACGTTCGGCGTGAATCTCCACCACCTTCTCGCGCAGCAGGGCGCGTCCCAGGCCTTTGATCAGATTCAGGCTGGGGTCGACTTCGTCCGCCCCATCTATGGCCAGGTCGAGTCGCGGCTCGCCGCCTGGGTTCGAAGATGATAAGGAGATGATTGGAATACCGAGGGCGCGAGCCTGATTGGCAGTGGCCTCGGAAGTGGGCACACCACGGATCTCCCGCAGTGAGCCAGATCGTATTTGCTCTCCCAGCAGGTCTACGAAATGGGCTGCAGTAGACCCGCTGCCCAGCCCAAGCGTCATGCCGTCGCGCACATAATCCATTGCCCGGCGGGCTGCTTTATATTTTGAGTTTTGGATTTCATGCTTTGCCACTGCAATATACCTGGGATCCTTGTGGCATCCTTTTCCCATTGAGGGGGAGAACAATTGCGTTGGGGCGGCAATCTTTGTCCGCCTAGCTTACTTTAGGGTCAACAAGAAAGCCAACAGGTCGTTGATTTCGCTTTCTTTCAAGTCTTTGGCGTAGTTTTGGTACATTATTCCCGCCGAAAAACCATCCACCAGGTGAGCATCAGGTTCAATGATAGACTCTCTTAGATAGTCTTCAGCCGGCATGCCTGGGACGGCTGTTTCCGCTTTTGTGGCTAGCCCGGCATGGGGGGGACCAATCAGCACCTTCCCCGCCTCGAGCGAATGGCAAGTGATACAACCCGGCGCGGCCTGCGACCCGATAACCGTCTGTTTATAGAGCTCTTCACCGCGTTTCGCGTCTCCACCACTACCGCCATCAGCAGTATCTGTGCCACCGCATGCGACCAGCAGTGTACTGAGAACTACGATAGCGATAACCAGAGTGAGAGTACGTTTTGGCATTTCTCATACTCCTCTTTAAATAGATCAATTGAATGTTGGACTTATCCCCTCATACGTCAAAGGAAAACATTGTCCCAAGCCAGAGTCTACCACAGCAAATCTACACTCCACTTAGAAAATTCCCGAAATCTAAGACAATGGGGTTTTGCGGGTACTTCTACTCCACAAAACCCCATGGGCGTGATTAATTTTCCCTTTTCAGGGTAATATACCTGTGGGATGTGATGAGCAAAGCTATTTTACTTCGATCACAGCGCCGGCGGCTTCAAGCTTAGACTTGGCGTCCATAGCTGCATCCTTGCTGACGGCTTCCATGACTTTGCCACCAACGGTCTCAGCAAGCTCCTTGGCCTCTTTCAGGCCCAGGCTGCTGGAGAGCTGACGGATGGTCTTGATGACCTCGATCTTCTTTGGACCAGCGTCCTTGATGATGACATCAAACTCTGTCTTCTCTTCCTCAGCCTCGGCAGGGGCACCTGCTGCTGCAGGAGAGGCCATAGCAGCCATTGCCACGGGCGCGGCAGCGGAAACACCCCAGGCTTCCTCTAGTTTTTGGACCAGCTGGGAGGCTTCCAATACGCTGAGCTTGCTCAGTTCTTCAACTAATTTATCGATATTCGCCATTACTTAATCTCCTTATTATTAATGAACTCTGATAAGTGATCAGCAGTCCGTGATTTGTGATATGTTTCTTACTCAATGCGATCTTGCACGATGATATTTATGACTAGGCTGCCTCAGGCGCCGATTCGCGGTCGGCGTAAGCTTTGACGACTGCCGCGACCATGCGGGCCGGCTCGGCAAGGGTGCGGGCCAGCTTGCTGGCTGGAGCCAGCAGCGTCCCCAACAACTGGGCACGTACCACAGGCAAGGGGGGCAATTCGGCAAGCGCCTTTACATCTTCAGCGGTCATCGCTTGTTTGCCGAGATAGCCGCCTTTGATCTTGATGAACTCGGATGTACGCGTAAACTCTGATATAGCCTTCGCCAAGGCGGGTCCATCGGTGAAAGCAAAACCCACTGCAGTGCTGCCTTCAAAGAAACCTTCCGGCAGAGGCATGTCCTGATCTTTAAGAGCCAGGCTCGCCAGTGTATTCTTGACAATGTGAAACTCGCCACCAGCCTCACGGGCTTTTTTGCGTAGTTCATCCAACTGCTTCATGGTGATGCCTGTGTACTCAGTCAGGATCAGCGCCTGGCAGCGGTTTGCCCACTCGCTGTACTGGGCAACGACTTCATGCTTTCTTTTCTTTGTGATAGCCAATGTGTCTTCCTCCTTTCAAATAAAAGTCTTTGCACCGCTAGGCAGGGCAAAGACTCGCGAAAGCTCGATCTCCATTTGAAAACCCGAGATTGTCACTAAAAGCAGGCAAAACTTCTGTCTACAGTGTCAAGGGTTTTCGGCTCGGTTTCTGAATTGCGGTCTTCACCTTGGCAGGATATTAAGCTGTGCCCCGGTAAGGGCAAGAGCGCCTGCTGTCTCTGGCGAAGCGGTATTATCGATAACGGATCGCGTTACTCGAGCACCTCCATGGCTTGCGCCTGGTTCGGGTCCACCTTAATGCCGGGACCCATGGTTGTGGTGAGCGTGATGCGCTTGATGTAGGTACCCTTAGACGCCGCTGGGCGGGCTTTCTTTACAGCCTCCATCAGCGCCGCCAGGTTCTCATAGAGTTTGTTCTGCTCGAAAGACACTTTTCCGATCGGCACATGCAGGTTGGCGGTTTTGTCCAGGCGGAACTCAACCCGACCGGCTTTAGATTCGTTCACCACCCGCGGGATATCTTCAGCTTGGACAACGGTGCCGGCCTTGGGGTTTGGCATCAAGCCGCGCGGACCCAAAACCCGGCCCAGACGACCTACCTTCCCCATCATATCGGGTGTGGCAATAGCCACATCAAAATCAGTCCAGCCTGCCTGAATCTTGGCAAGGGTCTCATCATCGTCGGCGACCAAGTCTGCGCCGGCCTCCCGTGCTAGCGAGGCGCCTTCACCCTGGGCGAAAACCAGGACTCGCACCGTTTTACCCAGGCCATGGGGCAGCACCACCACGTCGCGCACTTGCTGGTCGGCATGGCGAGGATCAACGCCAAGTCGCATGTGGATTTCGACAGTGCCGTCGAACTTGGATATAGATGTCTCCTTGGCGAGAGCAACTGCTTCGGCAGGGGTGTAGAGTTGTTCCTTATCTACTTTGGCGGCTGCAGCCAGGTATTTCTTTCCGTGTTTCGTCATGAATCACTCCTTCGTGGTGCAAGCGGGCAGTATGCTGCCCTCCCACCAGGTCAATCGATAATCTGTATACCCATATTGCGGGCGGTACCCTCGATCTGGCGCATAGCACCTTCGATATCCAGGGCGTTTAGGTCTTTCATTTTTAGCTCTGCAATCTCGCGAACCTGAGCGCGGGTGACCTTGCCCACTTTTTCGCGATTGGGCTGAGCGGATCCTTTATCGACCCCGGCAGCTTTTCTCAATAAAACAGCTGCGGGAGAAGTCTTGAGGATGAACGTGAACGACCCATCGGTGTAGATGCTGATCTCTGCAGGAATGATTTCGCCCATGCGGCTTGAAGTGCGGGCATTATATTCCTTGCAGAATGCCATCAAATTGATCCCGTGCCCAGCTAGGGCCGGACCGATGGGGGGCGCAGGGTTGGCCTTACCAGCCTGTATCTGCAATCGGATGATAGTTTTAAGTTTCTTTGCCAACGTACCTTCTCCTTCGTGGTAAACGGGTGATGGGGGAACACCCTCCCACCTTTATAGCCATTCGCCGCCAGCCTAAAAATGGGTGCTGATGGTCGCAGGCTAATTGCTTCTATGCCTTTTCTACTTGCAGAAAGTCCAGCTCAACCGGAGTTTCGCGGCCGAAGAAGTTAACCATGACACGCACCTTGGCTCGTTCCATATCGATTTCGGAGACCGTACCACGAAAATCGTTGAACGGGCCATCCACAATACGCACACGCTCGCCGGATTTAAATGTAACCTTGATACGTGGAGCCTCGGCTTCCATGCGGCGGATGATTTGCGCGACTTCCTCGGGGCGGAGTGGCGTGGGGTTGTTGCCCATGCCAACAAATCCGGTCACCCCAGGTGTGTTGCGTACAACATACCAAGATTCTTCGCTCAAAATCATGTTGACCAGGATGTAGCCTGGGAAAACCCGCCGCTCTACTGTTCGGCGCTTGCCTTCCTTGACCTCGATCTCTTCTTCAGTGGGGACGACGATATCGAAAATCTTGTCCTTCATCCCCATGGTTTCGATGCGCTGCTCCAGGTTGTGGCGCACCTTATTCTCGTAACCGGAATAGCAATGCACTACATACCAGGCGCGGTCATCTTCAGCCTGTTCTTCAATCTCAACCGGGACGTCCAGGCTTTCTTCCGAATCCAATGATTCGGCCGAGAGTTCGTCTTGCGGCGCTTCGACCTCAGTGATTTCGTCTTCGGTCATCAAAGGTTGCTCTTCCGGAACTTTCTCTTCCATAAAAATACTACTCTCTCGCCTGCCAATTAATATTTTATCAGCTTGCTTTCAAACAATATAATTCTACCCAAGGATCAGTGCCATTAAGGTCGTAAAGATATAATCCAGGACGCCAAGGTATAATCCCATCACTACCATCACAACCAAAACGATCTTGGTCAGATTCCAGGCGTCCTGCCAGGTGGGCCAGCTTACCTTGCGCAATTCACCAACCGTCTCACGAAAGAAAAGCTGGATTTTGTTGCTCGACCTGCGCTCTATAGATTTTCCCTTATCAGCTTTGGCCATTACGGCCTCCTTCATGGGGTCACACTACTAAAGATAAAGCCGGTGACCCTCGCCAGTATTATTTGTTACGGACAAAACGCCGCCCCGGTAGACGGCGTTGCCCTTTTTATGGCAGGCCAGGCAGGACTTGAACCCACAACCGCTCGTTTTGGAGACGAGAGCTCTACCAATTGAGCTACTGGCCTGTTTTATGCGCTCCAGAGTCACGTCTTATCTTACCATGTGACCCTGGAGCACCTGGCACTTTACTTCGTCTCGCGATGTAAGGTATGCTTGCGACAGCGCGGGCAGAATTTATTTAACTCCATGCGACCCGGATCATTGCGACGGTTTTTCTCGGTGGTGTAAGTTCGTTCCTTACACTCCGTGCAAGCCAGCGTAATTACTGGGCGGATATCTTTCTTAGATGCCATAGCTTATCTATTAATCCAGAATCTTGGTAATCACGCCGGCGCCGACGGTCAAGCCACCTTCACGGATGGCGAACTTGGAGCCCTGCTCCAGCGCCACCGGCACGATCAACTCCACTTCCAAGTTGACATTGTCACCCGGCATGACCATCTCCACGCCTTCCGGCAGGGTGATA
>DATCYX010000138.1:0-3521 GCA_036526235.1 Anaerolineales bacterium
GTAGAGGTGGATTTTATCTTGGGCAAGGCCTTTTGGGGGCAAGGATATGCCACGGAAGGGGGACAGGTGAGCGTGCAATATGGCTTCGAGCGATTGGGTGTGGAGATGATTGTGGGTATTGTGCATCCAGAAAATATGGCCTCCCAGCGCGTGCTTGAGAAGCTGGGATTGGTGTTCAGGGAGAAAACGCAATACTTCGGCATGGATTGTTTTCGTTACGCAGTAGAGAATCAAGGGGAACCATGAACCACAAAATCATTGAAGCGAGCGAGGCGCTTATGGGGCTGGACAAAACTGTAGCCGTAATCCGACCGGATCCCCCCGGTCGGCTGCTCTTCGTGGACAACATCCGCATCATGCTGACCATCCAGGTGCTGCTGTTCCATCTGATGATCATCTACGCCGGGACAGGATCATGGATTTATCAGGAGGGCGGAGAAGATTTCATAACTGGTATGATCGGCGCTTATTTTGTTGTCGTCAGCCAGGCGTACTTCATGGGCCTGTTTCTGCTCGTCTCGGCTTACTTTGTGCCGGGGGCTTACGATCGCAAGGGGCCCGCACGCTTCCTGAAGGATCGCCTGATCCGCCTGGGGATTCCCCTGGCCTTTTATAGCTGGATTATCAGTCCGCTGCTGGTGTATCTGGATCTGCGCGTGACGGAAGGCGTGACCCTGCCGTGGTGGGACTACTTTCCCGGCCTCAAACACGAAGCCTTCATCGGTTCTGGACCGTTGTGGTTTGTTGAGACGCTGCTGATTTTTACGCTGTTGTATGCGCTGCGGCGGCGCCTGGCTCGCCCCGTCCAAGGTATTACCGCACCAGCATCCAGTTTTCCCAGCAATGGTTCAATTTTCCTGTTTGCCTTGCTCCTGGCGGTGGCCAGCTTCCTGGTTCGCCAGTGGCGCCCGATCTTCTGGAATTTTGCGCCCTTGAACCTGCAGTTCCCCTTCTTCGCTCAATACATCGCCATGTTTATCGTCGGGTTGATCGCCTACCGGCGCAACTGGCTCCTGAGCTTGCCCGATTCGCAGGGTCGTCTTTGGCTGGGAGTTGGCGTTTTGATGATCCTGTTGTTCTTGCCCATGATAATGGCTGGCGGGATGGAGATCGAGCCATTTCTCGGCGGATGGCACTGGCAAGCTTTGGTCTATGCAGTGTGGGAGTCTTTTGTTTGCCTGGGCATCAGCATCGGGTTGATCTATCTGTTCCGCCGTTATGCGGATCGCCAGGGCAGGTTGGCCAGGGCCTTATCGCGGAACGCATACGGCGCTTATGTGATCCATGGACTGGTGATCACCGTGATTGCCCTTGCAATCCGCGATATCTCGCTCTATCCTTTGCTCAAGTGGGCTTTGGTTTCGCTGGTGGCTATCCCGCTCTGTTTTGGTCTCAGCAGCCTGTTGATTAAGCTGCCTATTGTGGATCGAGTGCTGTAAAGGTAAGCGGCAGGCGAAGCAGTCTAACCCCTTGATCTAAAATGAGAGGCTTGAGGTGAGTGTTAGATCGGAATTAATCCTGGTCATCGGCGGCACAGGGATGCTTGGTGAGCCGGTCGTTCGCTGCCTGAGGGGTGCTGGCTTCCCTGTGCGGGTGATGACGCGCTCCCCAGCCAAAGCCCGAGATCGCTTCGAGACTTCAGTTGAGGTGGTGGAGGGAGATGTGGACGATGCCCCTTCGCTGGCGGAGGCCGTGCGCCGTTGCTGGGGGGTGCACATCAATTTGAGGGGCGACTTCGATTACGATCTTGAGCGGCGTGGGGCTATAAATGTGGCCTCAGCCGCCGCAAAAGCCGGCTTGCAGCGCATCAGCTACCTTTCGGGGGCCTCGGTTCTGGCTGAGAACTGCTGGTATGCCGGCACCCGCGCCAAATATGATGCCGAAGCCGCCATCCGGGGGTCGGGCGTTCCGTATTCTATCTTCAAAGCCACCTGGTTCATGGAGGCGCTGGACAATTTGGTGCGCACCCTGGGGGGGCGCAAACGCGCTCTGCACATCGGCAGGCAGCCTTTTGCTTATCACTGGATCGCCGTGCAAGACTATGCTCAGCAGGTGGCGCGCGCCTATTCCATCCCTGAAGCTGCCAACAAGAGCTTCTACGTCTATGGGCCGGGGGCATATACTATGCGCCAGGCGCTGCAAACCTATTGCCGCATCGCCCATCCGGACGCCATGCATGTGTTTATGCCTATCTGGGCAGCCTGGATATTCGCTTATCTGGGGCGACGCCAGGCGCTCAAGGCTGCCCTGCCGTTTTTTAGCTACATGGAGCGCGTGGGAGAAGGCGGCGACCCGGCGGAAGCGCGCCTCATGCTCGGCTCCGCCACCACCACGCTGGAAGACTGGAGCCGGGAGAAAGCCAGGCGTTCCGCTGCTTAGCCCTCTCCCTTTAGGGATGGTTGGGGTTCACTATCCACGCACCGCCCATTGGCAATTATCCCTTCCTGGGCCTGAACGGGGGGCACAATCAGACGAAGTCAATCCCTCATATCGGGGTGACTTTCGTTCAGCTTCCAAGCGGTTGTATGCCAGTGGGCAAGTTCTTTCATTGCCCGCATTGACTGGTTATACACAATATTTGCAGTATATTCAATAATTAGCTGGCATAAAATGAAACCCCCATGAAAATTCATCATCTGAATTGCGGGACAATGTTTCCACGATATCCTCGCGGGACACAAAGTATAAGTTATTGTCTACTGGTAGAAACGAATGACGGATTGCTTTTGGTCGATACCGGTTATGGTGTACAAGATTATGAGAATCCCACATGGTTTACAAGAATTTTCATCTTTTCATTAGATATGCCTCGCTCAATAGAAGAAACAGCAATTCACCAAGTAAAAGAATTGGGCTACGCCAGAGATGATGTCAAACACATCGTAATGACGCATTTACACAGTGATCACGCAGGTGGGCTGAGAGATTTTCCTGATGCTCAAGTCCATGTTCATGTATTGGAATACAAAGCTATTCAATCCCCAAGGGGATTTAAAGAACGTTTCTATGATGCTGCACAATGGTCACACGGTCCCAAATGGGTGGTGCATGAAGAGGAGGAGCAAGACGATTGGTTTGGATTTAGAAATATTCAGGTGCAAGAAGGACTTATTCCCGATGTGCGCCTAATTCCGTTGCACGGCCATACACGTGGTCACTGTGGTGTAGCCATTCAGATGCCAGGAGGATGGCTGCTTCATTGTGGAGATGCCACTTATCCCTTTTACCATGAAAATGAACCAGATGAACCATTCAAGCCACTTCCTTATTATGTAATGTCACCCTCCAAATGGCTTGAGAAAAGTTTGATAGGTGATAACACATCTCGCCTGAAAGAATTGCACAAAAAACACGGGGAAGAAATCCAATTTATTTGCTCGAATGATGTAATCACTTATTCCAGGCAATTGCTTGAGCAATAATAAGCCAGCTTACAACGCTTGCACCCGATAGCTGGGATTCGTCCCGCCAAAAGGAGTTGTTTCTGTGCTCGAACAAGTTCCGTCAAAACAGGTTCATCC
>DATCYX010000139.1:0-5872 GCA_036526235.1 Anaerolineales bacterium
CTCGAGGGCTGCCTGTGCGTCCTCATCAACCAGGATCATCTCCAGCTCCAGCAACTCATCGGCATCAAAGGCAATGGCTTCTTTCGGGTTCATGCTTGACCTTCCTTTCGCATGCTCCTGAAGCTTGCAGAGGAGATTATAGGTATCGATTTGTGGAAAGTCAATGTTTTTATAAGAGCATGGGCTAAATTTCATGAATTGTCTCGACGAAGTGCGAGGCGCTTTGGATCATAGCAGGCACTAGGTTCGAAATTAACAAAAATCTATTCTAAAATCCTGCTTCACTTGACTTGTCTGGCCGGCCTTTGAGGGGACCAGCTACCCAGAACTTGCCACGCTATCCTGTTGAAATTAAAGATGGGTGCGTCTTGATCCGACTCCCCTGGAGCCAGGTGGAGGGATATGAGGCTAATGCGCCGGCTTACCGGCTACCCCAACTAATCAAACCCTAATTCCTTAAGACTTTGCGAGGTGCTACGCTTGCCCCCTGCTTTGCCCAGCAGCTCGTCCCAGAATGTCTCATCATAGCGGCGAGAGCGCACAGGCAAGGGTAGCGGTACGCCCCAGCCCAGAAGCAGAACTTCCTCTTTGGGTTGCAGATGTGCCAGCATGCCGCGCAAGGCGTCTCTGCCAGCCAGACCGGAGAGCACGGCGCGGATGTCGTCATCGTCGCCCAACCAGCCGGAGACGCGCGTGCCCAGCTGCGACATGACCTCATCGTATATTTGCGAGGGGCGCTGGTCAACAATCAGCAGGGTGACATAGTACTTGCGCAGCTCGCGGGCGATGGTGCTGAAGGTGGTCTGGGCGGCCATCTCGCGGTTGAGCAGCTTGTGGGCCTCCTCCAGGACGATGACCAGCGGACGCGGCTCATCCTTGCCAGTGGTGCGAAAGGCGTTCGTGCGCTCCTCCCAGGCCTGGCGGATGCGTCGGGTGAGCAGGTTGCTTACCAGGAGGTAGTCCAGGTCGCTCTCAAATTTCCCGAAAGAAAGCACAACATGCTGTCCGGCCTCTAAAGATTTGATGATTTCGCTCACGCTGTCTGCAGCGGGGTGTTCGACGATGTAGCTCTTGTGGAATAGACGGTTCAGCTTGGAGTGCAGACCTTCGGCGGCCATGACGTTCACCCCTGCGCGGCCAGCCCAGTGAGCCACGCTGTTCGGCGCAGGCACCTTCTTGCCATCGTCGGTCTGGATGAACGCACCGTTTTCCATCTCGCGGAAGGCTGAGAACCACTCCTCGCGCCCATAAGTGCTCACCAGGGCCTCCAGGACAGTTGGCGTGGTCTCCCGCAGGTTCAACTCGCGGGTGAGCAGCTCGATATCCTGGGGCTGGATATCGCTCATGGCGACCTCCAGGTTGAAGTCAGGGGTTTTGCCGCGGATGAGAGCCGCCTGTCCCAGGCCGACCACCCGGGTGCGGCTGGGGAATTTGGTCTTGAGACCGATGACGCGCAGACCGGTGTCTGAGGCGGTGTCGTCGAAGCCGTATTCATTGTGCATATCCAATACCAGCATTGAGGCGCGGTTGTAGTGGATCAAACCAGCCAGCACCAGCCGAGTGAGGAAGGATTTGCCCGTCCCCGTGGCACCGAATACACCAGACGAGCGTTGCACGAAGCGATCCAGGTTGATGCAAACCGGGTGTGCCTGCTCGCGGGTATAACCGATGACGAAGTTTCCCTGATCGTCGGGTTTACCGAAGATTTCAGCGATATCGCCCTCCGCAGCCAGCCTGACCGGCGCATGGTGTGACGGTACGGTCTTGACTGGCAGCGGGCGGGGGAGCTCGGGATGGTCGACCAGCCATTGCGCGTAATCCGGTGAGCTGGGGTCGGGGCCGCGTTCCAGCATCAGCGCCAGCAACACTTCCAGGTTGGTGTAAAGGGTCTGCCCGTGGAGCAAACGGGCAAGATTGGACGGCAGGCGCGCCTCGCTTTGTTCATCGGCAAAGCGCGGGTCGGTGGAGCCCAATAGCAGGTCGGTGACCAGCCCGTAGAACTGCCAGTTCCCGCTCTCGATGATGACGAAGCTGCCCTCTTGCACCTGCTGAGCCGGGATGGTCAAGCGTACGTGCAGGCTTTCCTTCAGCCCGCCGCCGACAACGTAGCCGATTGTTGATTGCTGATTATTGATTGGTGATTGAGGATCTGGCATCATTTTGGTTGCCTTCTTTGGTTGTTACTCCTAGCGGTTTTAACAGAGGCGGTGAAAATGGCGATTAATTCATTTGCCTCTTGCATCAACGAGCTTAGATGGCTCTCCTGGACAATACCCGTTTCGATAAGCATCTCCATCCAATACAAGGATTCGTCTGCTTCTTCGATGGCAATACCCACTTTGGATGCAAATTCGGCTCTTGAGCGTCCCCGGCATGCAGAACGATAGTTTGATCCAACTGAGGTGCCTGATCGAAGCAACTGGTTGCCGATCACGTTCGCGGTTCGAGTGTTGGGTAGGGTCTCCACTAATCGAATCGTACGTAAAGCGAATTGTTTTGTGCGTTTTTTTAATTCATCCGCGTCCATTGAGCCTCTAATATTGTCAATAGACCAATCAACAATCATCAATTTGCAATTAAAAATCTATCATTGTGTCACTTAATGCACTTAGTACACTCATCAGTGCGGTGTAGTCGTCGCGCAGCAGAGTGATGAGCTCCTGTGAAGCGTCGGCGACCCAGGCGGGATTGCCGTGCTCAAGGTGCGCACGCTGCGACTGTTGAATGTGTGCCGCAAGAATTTCGGCGGCGGGCAGGTCGCTGTTACGCAGGATATGCCGGAAGTAGCCAAAGCGTCCACTGGATGTGAAGCGGCGCAGTTCTTCGTCGTCGCACAGGGTGACCACATCCAGGCTGAGAGGCGGACGCGGCGGCAGGAGATGGTAGATCTGCCCATCCTGCTGGTAGCCCACCGCTAGCACGCTCATCTCGACCGGCACGGTGCGGTTTTGACGGTTATCGGCGATGGCGGCTTCATCCACCCCTTCGGCGGTCACCAATTGCCGTACCAAGCCATCGTCGTCGATGTGGATGTCGTAAATCATGCCGTAGATTTGCATGCTGCTCCCCAGCGGAGCGCGCACCAGCGCACCCAAAGAGGGAGCGTCTGTCTCAAAGTTCGCCACGCGGCAGCCCGCCACAAAGCCACTGGTACTAGCGCGCAGCAATCGCCCGATCTGGATTGATCTCATTAGCCGTACCTCCCCTTGCCGGATAAGTTCTTAAGATATTGTTTGTGAGATTCATCAACCGGCACCCCGTGCCTGCGCAGCTCATTGGTGATCATCAGCTCCACTTGTCCTTTTTCATCTGCTGTCACCCGGGCGACCTCGTGAGCGCGGTGCAATGCGTAGGGGTAGGGACGTGAGCCGAGCATTCGGCACTGGTGAACCAGCACAGCGTGCAAGTCATCCAGCCTGTGTCTATCTTCAGCCACCCAGGCGAGGATATCGACGCGCGCCAGCCAGGGACGGCCAAGCCTGCCCACGTTGAGGTAGAAGAAATGGGGTGCGAAGGATGCGCTCCTGCGCCGGTAGATGCCGGCGGAGCGCGTCTGCACTTCGAATACTGCAGAGCGCTCACCCGGTACCAGGAGATGCCGGAAGAGGTCGGTATCGCGCACGCCGCGCAGTGGACGCTCTCTGGCGTTTTCTGCGGGCTGAGAAGCTACTTCCAGCAGGCGGACTACATAGTCCTCTCCTGGTTTATCCACGTATCCTGCCACGGTTGCGCCGGCTGCTTCCTGGCGGGCAAGAGTTTCGAGGAAGGCTCCCAGGCTGTCTGGCTCTTCCCCAGCCTGGTCTGCAGCTGACCCAGGGCTGGCGCCCCACAACTCCAGGCTGCCATCCGTCATAGCAATAAGCGGGCTGTTACTTTGCTCGGCTAGATCAGCTAGCGCCTGGCGCTCGCGCAGGTCGCGCAGCAAGGAGATCTTTTCCTCGCTTGGGTAAGAGCCAGAGATGTGCAGGTCGTCCCCATAGTGCAGGTCGCTCAGCACAGAGATGGCAGGTGGCTGGTCATCGCCATATTCCATTTGAATGCTGCCAATGTTTATAAGGAAGTATTCCGCCGCCGCGTGGCGGTCGAAGTAAATCTGAGAGCCATCTGCTGCCAATAGAGTGGCGCGCGACGGTATTACTGGTAGGGGATAGTTGGCATTCAGGCGCTCAAAGGTGGGCATGGCACAGCGCAGAGACGGATCGTGACTGCGCACGACTGCCTGCACTTTCTGGCGCAAGCTCTCTAGTTCGCCTGCATTGACCTGAAGCAAGTCTCTGGCTTGCTGGCGGAGCGCCTTGAGGCGGTCTTCCCGGCTGGGCGCATCCTCACCCAATTTCTTGACCTGTTGGCGCACCTGCTGAAAATCTAGCGACATGGCGATCCCTTCATCTCAGAACATTTGTTTGATCAATTGTACCAGTTTTTGACTAAATGGCTTTACCATGATCATGGTAAAGTCCAAGGAGAAAATTTTGGGCAATGGCTGGATTCTGGTGTACAATCGATGCCATATTTATGGCCTCTCTAACCAAGTTGCTCGCCTCTTCGTCTCCATCTGGGAGACTGCGCCCCGTAGATATTCGCCGGGACTTGAATCCTGTCGCTGACCTGATGGAGAACTCCTTTTCCGAGACGCTGGACCCGGATGGGCGGCGTTACTTGCAGCAAATGCGTTCAGCTGCCAACAACCCAGGATTCCTTCGCTGGGCGGGGTTGGCCGCCGAGGGGGCCAGGGTGCCTTTCTCGGGATATGTGTGGGAAGAAGATGGACAGGTGGTTGGCAATCTCACATTGATCCCTTATTACACGCTTGGCCTCAGGTATATGTTGGTTGCCAATGTCGCCGTCCATTCTAATTATCGTCGCAAGGGGATCGCTACCAGCCTGACCTTAAAAGCGATCGAGCACGCCCGGGGGCGCGGCGCACAGGCTATCTGGTTGCATGTGCGTGAAGAGAACGAGGGCGCGACCCGCATGTATCGCTCCTTGGGGTTTGTCGAGAGGGCACGCCGCACAACCTGGGTAACAGATGAAGTGCAGCCGCCTGGCTCAGTGGGGCCTGTGATTAACCAGGGGGTTCGCATCACTCCGGGTATCAGTGTACATCCACGACGCGCAAGCGATTGGCGCCTTCAACACGATTGGCTGGAGAAGTTATATCCTGCTCAGCTGAGCTGGCACCTGTCGCTCAAATTCAACGCCCTGCGCCCTGATTTATGGGGGCTATTGATCCGCGTCTTGAATGACATCCATGTGCGCCAGTGGTCTGCGCGTCAAAATGATCGGTTAGCGGGAGTTTTGACTTGGCAGCTTATGCCGGCGTATGCGGATAGCCTTTGGCTGGCGACAGCGCCAGAATTCGAAGAAGAAGCAGCTGGTGCACTGCTTCAATACGCCCGCTCTCATCTACCTTCGCGTCGACCGCTGTCGTTAGATTATCCAGCCGAGCGGGCTAGCCAGGCGATCCAGGCTGCTGGTTTTCACTTGCACCAAACACTGATTTGGATGTCTATGGATTTATGACCCTCAATGTAATCCTGATTATCCTGGTCTCGACTTTTATGCACGCGGGCTGGAATTTGCTAGCCCGCTATTCACGTTCTGAGACTACCTTCTACAAAAAGATGCTCGTGACCACCACGATTGTGGGGCTCGTGCCAGCCGTGTGGAGCGAAGTTTTAACCCGCTCGATGACACCCCTGGCCTGGATTTGTGTGACCGGTTCAGGATTTAGCGCGGCGGTGTATTTTTTGGGCTTGGCGCGGGCCTTCGAATCGTCGGATTTTACCATTGTGTACCCTGTGGCGCGTTCGCTGCCGGTGATCTTTGTGGCCTTTATTGATGTGTTGCGCGGCCGGCACCTGACATCTTT
>DATCYX010000140.1:0-2357 GCA_036526235.1 Anaerolineales bacterium
CTTGAGTATACAGCTCAGCTATCTCCCAGGCTGTCATTCCCGTGCGCCGAGAGCCTTTTTCCATCCGATCTTCCCCTTCATCAGCATCTGACGTCAGGTGGCCCACGTCAGTAATATTCATCACATGTTTGACCGAATATCCATTGATAGCTAACACCCGTCTTAAGATATCTGTAAAGATATAGGTGCGGAAATTGCCAATATGGGCATAGTCATATACCGTCGGGCCGCAAGTATACAGACCCACCTCTTCCGGGTGGATCGGCTCAAACTCCCGCAAACTGCGCGTGTAAGTGTCATACAATCTGAGATTCATTCTTTACCCTTTGCTGAATTGATCTTCGCTATTTTACCGCAATTACGCAAAACAAATATTGAGAGGAAAAAGAATATTTTTCATTTGTGAATTTTTGCACAATCTGTGTTATAATATATCTGGTTGTTCTTCTAATTACACTGATGAACGAGATGCATCATCAACTGATATTGGATCGGGTGGGGACAAATAAGGAGACTTCCGCATGAGTTCAACGGATAACATGATATTTGAATCGTCACTCAGTCAAAATGGACGCGTTAAACCCCGTATCGGAGTATACATCTGCCATTGTGGAACAAACATCGCTGGAATGATTGATGTCAGCAGCGTTGCGGACTATGCCGCAACTTTAAATAATGTGATCGTTTCCAGACACTACCCCTATATGTGTTCTGAACCAGGCCAAGACCTCATTAAGCAAGATATCCTGCACGAAGGACTGAATCGAGTAGTGGTCGCCTCATGCTCTCCATTGATGCACGAGACAACATTTCGGCGTGCTTGCGAGGAAGCAGGGTTAAATCCATATCTGTTTCAAATGACCAACATTCGCGAGCATTGTTCTTGGGTCTCTGATGATCCAGAAAAAGCAACCCAAAAAGCCAAGGCGTTGGTATCAGCTGCTACCAAGCGTGTCGCACTGAATACGGAGCTCACCACACGACGGGTTGACGTGCAACAGGCTGCATTGGTCGTGGGTGGTGGAATAGCTGGGATCGAGGCCGCATTGCGCTTAGCTGATGCAGGAAAGCAAGTCTATCTGGTAGAGCGCAACCCCAGCATCGGTGGACATATGGCTCAACTCTACAAAACGTTCCCGACATTGGACTGTGCGGCTTGAATTCTCACCCCCAAAATGGTGTCCGTTGGACGCCACGAAAACATCAGACTACTAAGCAACAGCGAGGTCGAATCAGTTTCGGGCTATGTGGGCAACTTCACAGTAAGCGTGAGAAAGAAAGCCCGTTACGTGAGTGAGGAAAATTGTACCGGATGCGGTACGTGCGTAGAGAAGTGTCCCTGGAAAAAAATCCCCTCAGAATTCGATCTAGGATTAGGCACTCGCCCAGCGATATATTTTCCTTTTGCCCAAGCAGTACCGCGCGTGCCTGTGATCGACACGCAGAACTGCGCATATTTTCTGCGGGGAAAATGCCGCGCCTGCGAAAAGTTTTGCCAAAGAGAAGCCATCGATTTTGAGCAACAAGATCAATTGATTGATGTTCAGGTAGGGACAATTATCCTTGCGACCGGTTTTAAAGACTTCGATCCACGCCAGTCACCGAAGTATGAGTTTAGCAACCTAGACAATGTAGTGACCGGTATGGAACTTGAGCGCCTGATCAATACCGGAGGCCCAACTACTGGAAATGTGCTGCTAAAGGACGGACGCAAGCCAAAAAGCATTGGATTATTACATTGCGTGGGCAGCCGCGACCCTGAGCACCATGAATATTGTTCAAGGGTATGTTGTATGTACTCACTCAAGCTTGCCCAGCTCATTCGTCATTATGTGGACGCTGAAGTATATGAGTTTTACCGCGATATGCGCACCTTTGGCAAAGATTACGAGGCTTTTTATGAGCAGGTTCGACGCGATGGCGTACAGTTCATCCGTTTTGATGAAGAGCTTAAGATCAGCCAACGAGATGGGCAAATACAAATCTCCGCCATAGATGTTTACACGGGAAGCCCCAACAGCTACTTGGTAGACATGCTGGTTTTAAGTACCGGCCTGGAGCCCAACGCCGACCAGTTGCGGGTCGCCAAAACATTCGGCGTCAGTCTAAGCCCAGATGGCTTCTTTCTTGAGAAACATCCCAAGCTGGCACCGGTGGAGACAGCCACGGACGGCATCTTTTTGGCAGGCACTTGCCAGGCACCCAAAGATATCCCGGACAGCGTTGCTCAGGGTGGCGCAGCAGCCGCGGCGGCGCTTTCTTTAATGGACGCTGGTCACGTCTCCCTGGAGCCGTTCACAGTGCATATTATTCCCGAAAATTGTGGAGGTTGCCGCACCTGCGAAGGGCTATGTCCG